>JAOTZA010000041.1 GCA_029861655.1 Acidobacteriota bacterium
CACGATCCTCCCAATCCTAGAGATGCAGATAGATCTGGCCGAGCCGCGTCTCGACCCGGTACTTGGCCAGCGACCGTGGCGCCGGACCACCCAGCACATTGCCGTTCAGATCGAACCTGCCCTCGTGACAGGGGCAGTCCAGTTCGTTGCGAGATTCATCCCAGTCGAGAACGCAGCGAAGATGGGTACAGATCCCCGACAGCGCTACCAGCGCACCGTCGCGATTGCGGATTACCCACACCGGTGCTCGGCCGTGTCGCACCAGACGGGCCTGGCCGACCCGAATCGATTCGTCCGGACCCACCTTGATGACCCGCTCGGCGACGCTGCCGCCGAGCTTAGGCGGCTTGAAGAAGGACGCCAACACCCAGGCAAGGCCCAGACCCCAGAGCGAAAGAAAACCGCGCGTCAACCAGGCTAGAAACCGCCTCCTGGGAGGTGTGCTCGTCATTCCCATCTTCCCCACCTTCTCCGTTCTCCGGGAGCATTGTTACCTCGATCGCCTGAACAGACACCCCATCGTCGCATGGAATCCGGCACCACCCTCAAGGGTGGTCTCTACTCCGATCGCAGAGCCCGAAGCGCCGCGAGCCGCGCCGGAAGAGGGCGGGAAACTTCGCCTCTCGCGAACGCCGGCCGCTAGCCTGACCTTCTCACCAGTGTTCGTCGCGAGAGGTCGGAAGTGCTTGGAGATACAAGGCTTGCGACCGAGACCAACGCAAGCGTACTGGACGTACGCTGAGGCGGTCGACGGGAGCGTAACGCAGTAGGTTCAGGCACTTGCGACCTCGCAAGTAGAAGGTTGGTGAGAAGGTCCGGCTAGGAGACCGGAGCCGCGGCTTCTTGTACGGGCTCGAACGTAGCGCTGAAATGACGTAGCGCCTCCGCTTGTTCGACGATTCGTACTCCCCGAATCGAATCGGCTCGCGCGGCAACCTCGAGGGTGATCTCGACCACATAGTCGATGTGGCTCTTGGTGTAGACCCGACGCGGGATCGCCAGCCGTAGGAGCTCGTGCTCGGCGGCGACCTCGACGCCGGTCTCGGCATCGCGTTGTCCCAGCATCACCGAACCGATCTCCACCGACCGGACGCCGCCCTGGCGGTAGAGCTCTATCGCCAGCGCTTGTCCTGGGTACTCGGAGCGCGGGATATGGGGCAGAAAGGTCGCGGCGTCGATATAGATGGCGTGGCCACCCGGGGGCTGGACGATCGGCACCCCGCCGGCCACGATGTGCTCACCCAGATAGCGTGTGGAGGCGGTCCGGTAGCGCTGGTAGTCGGGGTCCAGGGCCTCGTAGAGACCAACGGCGATGGCCTCGAGGTCTCTCCCTGCGAGGCCGCCATAGGTAGGGAACCCCTCGGTCAGGATCAGGAGCTCCTCCTCGTGGCGCGCCACCGCGTCGTCGTTGCTGCACAGGAAACCGCCGATGTTGGCCATGCCGTCCTTCTTGGCGCTCATGGTGCAGCCGTCGGCGTAGGAGAACATCTCGCGAGCGATATCGAGGAGAGACGTCTCGCGATACTCCGGCGTTCGTTGCTGGATGAAATAGGCATTCTCGGCGAAGCGGCAGGCGTCGAGATAAAACGGCACGCCGCGGGCGCGGCAAATCTCGGATGCCCGCCGGATATTCTCCATCGACACCGGCTGGCCACCGCCACCGTTGTTGGTGACCGTGATCATGGCGAAGGGGACTCGGCCGGCGTTTTCGTCTAGGCTGCGCTCGAGCGCCTCGAGATCGATATCTCCCTTGAACGGAAACACCGAGTCGAGGCGATGGGACTCACCACAGGGAAGGTCCACGGCACGGGTTCCGGCGGCCTCGATATTGGCTCGGGTGGTGTCGAAGTGGGTGTTGTTCGGGACGACGTCTCCGGGCCGGCAAAGCGTCGACGCCAGAATGCGCTCCGCCGCACGGCCCTGGTGGGTCGGGATCACGTGCTCGAAACCAAAGATGTCTTTGACCGCACGCTCGAAGCGCTCCCAGCTCGAGCTCCCTGCATAGGACTCGTCGCCTCGCATCAGCGCTGCCCATTGCTCGGAGCTCATGGCGCCGGTGCCACTGTCGGTCAGTAGGTCGATGACGATCGCGTCGGCGGGAAGCTTGAATAGGTTGAATCCCGCTGCCTCGAGATACCGCTCCCGCTCCTCCGCCGTCGTCATGCGGATGGGCTCGACCATCTTGATTCGAAACGGCTCGATGATTCGGGGCATACCTCGTTCCTCCTGCTCTCGGACCGGCGCTCAACAAAAATCAGGGGGCAGGCACTTTGCCTGCCCCCTTTGTTCCGGCCGCCGGAATGGTCACGGGGTTCGAGGGGGGGCTCTCTTCCCGCTTCCACTTGGAGAAAAGAGGCTGGAAACAGCTAGGCGACCGAAATCTTAAACCCTTTTTCTTTTCGTCCCTCGTGCTCTTTAGCGAACCCTTGGGAGCTGGCCCCCACAAAGGCAAAGTAGCGCCGTGCGGGATCGAGCGCGACCACCGGGCGGGCGGGCGGCAGAACACGACAAGGTGGGTACCCCTGCCGCCCCCGGGGGCGGGACCGAAACCCTTACCAAGGATGGCGCATCACGACCTACCGGCTGGTAAAGATGGGCCAACCAAGAGAGGAGTGTCCTATGGAAGAGCCCGGGAACTGGTTTATTCAAGAACTCGAGCGGAGGGGTGTCTCGCGACGCGACTTTCTGGGCTTCTGCGGCGCGATGACCTCGGTGCTCGCCATGCCTCGATCGGTCGGAGCCAAGATCGCGGCCGCGATCGAGACCGATGAGAAACCGACCCTTGTGTGGCTGGAGTTCCAGGACTGCGCCGGCAACACCGAGTCGTTTCTGCGGGCCGGCCGGCCGACGGTGGCCGACATCATTCTCGACACGATCTCGGTCGACTACCATGAGACGATCATGGCGGCGGCCGGTCACCGAGCCGAGGAGGCGCTTGCCAAGACAGTCGAGGAGAAGCAGGGCGCCTACATCGCGGTGGTCGAAGGCTCGATTCCCACTGGCGCCAATGGCGCCTACTGCACGATCGGAGGCCGAGCGGCGATCGACATCGCTCGCGAGGTCTGCGACGGCGCCGCCGCGACCATCGCCATCGGCACCTGTGCCGCTTTTGGCGGCCTGCCGGCTGCGGCCCCCAACCCGACCGGAGCCCTGTCCGTGGCCGACGCGGTGCCCGGGGTCAAAAACCTGATCAATCTTCCAGCTTGTCCCGCCAACGCCGAGAACCTGGTGGGGGTAATCCTCTATTACCTGACCTTCAACCGTTTTCCGCCGCTTGACAATTACCGCCGGCCCCTCTTTGCCTATGGCAAGTCGATCCACGACAACTGCGAACGTCGGGCCCATTACGACGCCGGCCAGTACGTCGAGAACTGGGGCGACGAAGGCCATCGAACCGGGTATTGCCTTTACAAGATGGGATGCAAGGGCCCGGTGACCTTCCAGAACTGTCCCAACGTCGGGTGGAACGAGGGCACCAACTGGCCGATCGGCTGCGGCCACCCCTGCATCGGCTGCGCCGAACCCGACTTCTGGGACAAGATGACCCCGTTCTACACGCACATCGCCGGGTTCCCCGGTTTTGGGCTCCACTCGAAAGTCGACAAAGTCGGTATGTGGGCTACGGCAGGTGTCGCCGCAGCCTTCGCGGCGCACGGCTTCGTGCAACTCGGCAAGCGCTGGAAGCACGGCGAGCTCGAGCACCAGAAAGTCGCCGCAGCAGCGGCGCCTGACATTCCAGAAGACACGGCCGGGCCCGAGGAAGGAGAACGCTCATGACTCGCGTCGTTGTAGACCCCGTGACCCGCATCGAAGGACACCTGCGAATCGAGGCGGAGGTCGATGGCGGTGCGGTGAACAACGCCTGGTCTTCCTCGACCATGTTCCGCGGTATCGAGATCATCCTCAAGGGACACGACCCCCGGGATGCCTGGGCATTCACCCAGCGTATCTGCGGAGTGTGTACCACCGTCCACGCCATCACGTCGATTCGTGCTGTCGAGAACGCGATCGGCGCCGAGCCGCCACCGAATGCGCGGCTGCTGCGCAATCTCATCATGGCGTCACAGATGGTGCAGGATCACGTGGTCCACTTCTACCATCTGCACGCACTCGATTGGGTGGATATCGTCTCGGCTCTGTCGGCCGATCCGGAGGCCACTGCGAATCTCGCGCAGTCGATCTCCGACTGGCCGCTGTCGAGCAAGACCTACTTCACCGGCGTCCAACAACGGGTCGCTGCATTCGTCGAGCGCGGCCAGCTCGGCCCGTTCGGAAACGCCTACTGGGGGCACTCGGCCTACCGCCTGCCGCCCGAGGCCAACCTGATGGCGGTAGCCCACTATCTCGAGGCCCTCGACTGGCAGCGCGAGTTCATCAAGATCCACGCTGTCTTGGGCGGAAAAAACCCTCATCTCCAGAGCTTCCTGGTCGGCGGGATGGCCACACCGGTCGACCCCGACAAGCAGGCCTCGATCAACATGACCTCGATCGCGACGATGAGAAAGCTCATCCGTCAGGCCAAGGCCTTCGTTGAGAAGGTCTATCTCCCCGATCTCCTGGCGGTGGCTTCGTTCTACAAAGAATGGGCCGGCTACGGCGCCGGTGTCGGCAACTACCTGGTGTACGGCGAGTACCCCGAAGCCAACGGCGCGGACGCTCCCCTCTATCTCCCGTCGGGCGTGATCCGCAACCAGGACCTGTCGACGGTCGAAGCGCTGGACGAGACCAAGATCACCGAATACGTCACCCACTCGTGGTTCGAGTACGGCGACGGAGACGGCGAGGGGCTCCATCCCTCGCGCGGCGAGACCAACCCCAACTACACCGGGCCCGACCCGCCCTACGAGCGGCTCAACACCGACGGCAAATACAGCTGGCTCAAGTCTCCCCGGTACGACGGTAAGTCCATGGAGGTGGGGCCCCTGGCGAGGATGCTGGTGGCCTACGCCTCAGGGGTACCCCGGGTGCAGGAACTCGTGAATTTCGCACTTGGGCAGCTAGGAGTCGGACCCGCGGCCCTTTTCTCGACCCTTGGCCGGGTTGCCGCCCGCGGCATCGAGACCCTGGTGCTCGCGGAGAAGCTCGAGGGCTGGCTCGACGAGCTGGCCGACAACATGGGAAGCGGCGACCTGCGCATCCACGACAACTCCAAATGGGACCCCGCAAGCTGGCCACGAGACTGCACCGGCGCCGGGTTTCACGAGGCGCCGCGCGGCGCCCTGGGCCACTGGGTGCACATCGTCGACGGCGAGATCGCCAACTACCAATGCGTCGTGCCCTCGACCTGGAATGCCGGGCCACGGGACGCCATGGGTCAACCCGGTCCCTACGAGGCGGCGATCATCGGCAACCCGGTGGCGGATCCCGAGCAGCCGCTCGAGATTCTGCGCACGGTGCACTCGTTCGATCCGTGCATGGCCTGCGGCGTCCACGTCCTCGACCCGCAAGGCAACGAGGTGGTGAAAGTGAGGGTCCAATGACGGTCGATTCTCCAGCGATTCCCTCCCCCGAGGCCCTGGCCAACGTCTATGTCTGGGAGTGGCCGGTGCGCGTCTGCCACTGGCTGATCGCGGGCTCAATTTGGGTGTTGTCGATCACCGGCATCTACATCGGCAACCCGATGCTCGTCTCTTCGGGACCGGCCGGCGGCAACTTCTTGATGGGGACCGCCAAGCTGATCCACTTCTACGCCGCCATCGTCTTTACTCTCTCGGTCCTTTCCAGGGTCCTATGGATGCTGGTCGGCAACAAGTATGCGGCTTGGGACAAGTTCATCCCGGTGCGGGCGATCCGCCGCAAGGGGCTGGGACCGACACTCGGCTACTATCTCTTTACGCTCCGCCGGCCGCCGGGGTTCGTGGGTCACAACCCGCTCGCGGGCCTGACCTACAGCCTTGTTTTCGCCTGCTACGGAGTCATGATGGCCACCGGTCTGGGGATGTACGCCGCCAGCGCCCACGTCGATTCGCCTATGCGGCTCTTTACCTTCTTCGTGCCGCTCGTCGGCGGGCTGCAGACCGCGCACTGGCTTCACCACATCGTCATGTGGCTCCTGTGGATGTTCATCGTCCATCACATCTACAGTGCCATCCTGATGTCCCAGGTCGAGGCCAACGGAACCGTCGAGTCGATCTTCTCGGGTCACAAGTTCGTGCCACGCGAAGACTTGGTCTACTCCGGCTATCGGTTCATCGACCGGCACACCCACCGTGGGGGATAGTAAGAGCTCGCTTCTCGTTCTCGGTCTCGGCAACCTCCTGTGTGCCGACGACGGGGTCGGCGTGCGAGCGGTAGAGTCGATCCAGCGTGACTACCAGACAGGCGAGGCGGTCCGTGTCATCGACGGTGGCACTCTCGGTCTGACGCTGCTGTCGACCTTTGACGGAGCGGACGACGTAGTGCTGGTCGACGCGGTGGCCGGCGTCGGACCTCCCGGCACTCTTGTTCGGTTGGCGGGCGACGACGTGGCACCGGCGGTGAGAAATCGGCTCTCCTGCCATCAGGTCGGCGTCGCCGACCTGCTCGACTCGCTACGATTGCTGGATAGCTATCCTGAGCGGCTCATCCTCTGGGGGGTTGTCCCCGCCTCGTTCGAACTCGACACGTCTCTCTCGCCGGCGGTGGCGGACGCTTTGCCGACGCTCGTCGAGCGGGTGCTGGAAGAGGTGCGAAACCTAGGCTACTCCCTCCTCTCCCGCAGGAATGCCATACGCGATGCGCCAATCGATCCGGCCGCTGCTCCTGGCTCTCGCCCTGTTCGGGTGTAACGCCAACGGTAGCGCTCTGCCCGCGGAGTACCGATCTATCGAGGTGCCGCGGGCACGCCTCGACTCCCCGGGGTCACGCTTAGAAGGGCGGGCGATCTATCTCGAGCACTGCGCCCTGTGCCACGGCGAGCGCGCCGACGGGCACGGGGTGAGGCGCAACCTGTCCAGCCGCCCTGTGGATTTCACCGATGTCGCCTGGCGCGAGCGAACTTCGGCACGACGAGTCTTCTTTGTGGTTCGCGAGGGGGTCCGGGGAACGGCGATGGCGGGTTGGAAGACCCTCGATGAGGAGGAGACCTGGGATGTCGTGGCCTACGTGCTTTCGGTGGCTGAACCCGAATCGTGACCCTATCGCCGCCGGATGTTGGCTGGGCGATCGAAACCGTATTTGTGGATCTTGTTGTAGAGGGTGCCCCGGTCCACCCCGAGGGTGCGGGCCGCCCGGGCGATATTCCACTCACAGCTTTCGAGCACGGAGCGAATGTGCTGTTTCTCGACCTCACTCAGGGAGAGTGAGCCTCCGCGGGCGGTCGAGGTGGTCACTCTGACCGGCAAATCGCCTACCTCGATCGAAGGGGGCGAGGCGACGACCACAGCTCGCTCGATCGCATTCTGCAGCTCACGCACGTTGCCCGGCCAGGAGTAAGCGGTGAGCGCCTCGAGCGCAGCCGGCGACAGCTTGAGGCGCCGGCGGTTCATGTCCAGGGCAAAACGGACGAGAAAGTGCTCAGCGAGCAGCAGAACGTCCTCGGGCCGCTGCCGCAGAGGTGGGATGTCGATGGTGAATACGTTGATCCGCCAGTAGAGATCATCGCGAAACGAGCCACGCCGGACCATTTCCTCGAGATCCTGGTTGGTGGCCGAGACGACCCTGAAGTCGACGGCAACCGGCTCCTGCCCACCGACGCGGGTCACGACCTTGTCCTCCAGCACCCTGAGCAGCTCGACCTGCACCCGCTGACTAACCGCTGAGATCTCGTCGAGGAAGATCGTGCCCCCGTCCGCCAACTCGAATTTCCCGCTGCGGCGTTCCTCGGCGCCGGTGAACGAGCCCTTCTCATGTCCGAACAGCTCACTCTCCAGAACACCCTCGGCCAGCGCCCCACAGTTGACCGCCACCAGCGGCCCATAGCGGCGCGGAGAGCCGGCATGGATGGCTCGGGCGACAAGCTCCTTGCCCGTACCCGACTCGCCCCTGATCAAGACGGTGGATTCGGCCTCGGAGATCGAGTTGATCTGATCGAGGATCCGCAGTATGGCCGGCGAGTCACCAACGATGGCGCTCGAAGTGAAGACGGCATCCAGTCGCTCCTTGAGACGCACGTTCTCACTCGTGAGCGCTCGGTGCTCCGCGGCTCGACGAACAAGACGTGAAAGGTCCTCGGGGTCGAACGGCTTGGTGATGTAGTCGTAGGCACCGGCCTTGAGCGCCTTGACGGCGGATTCGACCGAGGCGTGGGCCGTCATGATGACCACCTGCAGATCCGGGCGGGCCGCCGCCAGGCGAGACTGGAGCGTCAGCCCGTCGGTGCCCGGCATCTTGATGTCGATGAACGCGATGTCGTAGTCGTTCAGACCGACAAGCCGCAGCGCCTCCTGCGAACTGCCTGCGGCGCCGACTCCGTAGCCGTCCTCGCGGAACCAAGCGGTCATCGACTCGAGCACGATCTGCTCGTCGTCGACGACCAGAATCGAGCCTTTTGTAGCCTGCTTCTGATCCTCACTCATCAGTCCACCTTCGAATCGGCGCTTGCCGCTCCCGGTCTCGCCTGGTGCCGGCGCAGCGGGAGACGGGCCGTGAACAGAGTCCCTCTATCCGGCTCGGACACCGCTTCGATCGTGCCATGATGTCGCTCGACGATGCCGTAGACCACCGCCAACCCCAGCCCAACGCCGCTGCCTTCCTCCTTGGTGGTGAAGAAGGGCTCGAAGATGGTATCCAGGTGTTCTGCGGGAATACCCCGGCCGGTGTCCTGGATCTCGAGAACGATCTCGTCGGTGGACCGGTCGTGGCGAGCTCTGAGGGTCACCTTGCCCTCGGCAGGCGTTGCCTCGATGGCGTTCAGGGTGAGCGCCAGGGTCATTTGTTGGATCTGGGAGCCGTCACAGGTGACGCTGGGCAACCCGTCTTCGACCTCCACGTGAAGCTCCACACGCTTGGCGCCGGCCTGATGGCGCAGCAGCATGACGCATCTCTGGAGCAGCGGCTCCAGCTCCTGCCGCGTCACGGAGACGTCCGGAGACCGGCTGAAGAGCAGCAGATCGCGCACGATCTTGCTGCAGCGCAGCGCTTCTCCTTCGATCAAGCCCAGGACCCTCTCTGCCTCGTCGTCCAGCGGTCTGGGCTGAGGATCACTCGCTTCCGGCGAGAAGTACTTGCGCTTCAGCAGACGGGCGTAAGTGCTGATACCGGTTAAAGGGTTGTTGATCTCGTGCGCCACGACTGCGGCCAGCTTGCCGAGAGAGGCCATCTTCTCGACCCGCAGCAAGCGCTGGTGGGTTGTTTCCAGCTCGATGGTCTTCTCCTGCACCTTCTGCTCGAGGGTCTGGCTCCAGCGCTCGAGCACAATCTGCGCACGGCCGAGCTTGGCGATCATGGTGTTCCAGGCTTCGGTCATGGCACCGATCTCGTCCTTTGCGTACACCGGAATGTGGGCCGAGAGCTCGCCCGCGGCCACCCTTGCAGCGGCGGCCGTCAGTCTGCCGACCGGTCGCAACACCATTCGCCAGGTCAGCAGCCCCACGAGGACAGACAAGGCAGCCACCGTGCCGACCAGTCCCAGCATCATCTGTCGCTCCGAGGCGGCAAGAAACGCCTCCGTCTCGGATAGCGACAGGTGGACATCGAGGACGCCGAGGATGGTCCGCGTGGACGGATGCGCGTGACAGGAGGCGCTGGCACAGGAAGGCTCGTTCCGAATCGGAGCGATGACCGCCAGGAGTCGAACACCGTCCTCGCCGGCAAAAATGCGGGCCCGATCCTCCTGGGCCGGGCGCTCCAGAACCTCGCCTTCGCGATGGCACGAGACACACTGCTCGGCGACCATATCCACCACGGCACCAATCTCGGTTCGATCAGTCGAGCTACGGATGCGGCCCCGCTTGTCCAAGAGCCGGATGCGCTCGACGGTCGGTTTGGCGGCAATGGCCTCGATGATCCGCTCGACCTCTCCGGGGCGATTTCGCTTCATCGCCTCGCGCATCGACCGGCGAATGTCGTCGGCACGCTCGATGGCGCTGGCCTGGACCAACCGGGTGAGGTGGGCGCGCTGTAGACGGAGGTTCCAGGCGCCGGCGGCAAGCAGCACGGCGACTGCGGCCAAAGAGAAGGCCGCTCCCAGGCGAAGCATCAACCGATTTTTGAGCGCCTGACGCATCAGGCCTCCTTTCTCCCCGCCCTCGGGCCGGATCCGGTCCGGCCCTCCGTCCCGAGAATAGCGCTTTTCGGCGGGCCGCGAGCGCTCTTAGTGTAGAAATACTCGACATCGCGTGAGGAGAATTTCGCCACCGATTCGGTGCGGCAGGCCTCTCGCCTCCCTACCGCCGGGCACATCTGTTCAAATATTCAACAGTCCATCGAGAAAGGTCGCACTGTACATTACACTGCAAATTCTCTATTCAAAGAGCTTGAACACGATTGACAGACAATCCGAGGATTGGCACCTTCCTTGCCTTTCAATGCTGTCGTGGAGCAGTCAACGAACGCACGACAGAAAAGGAGCCAAGCCATGTCCCATTTGCGCCGAGTAACCTACATTCACGCGCCGTTCGAGACCGTCTACGCAACAGCCCACGACCCGAAGCACTGGTCGGACTGGTACGTCGGCGTGAGCGAGGAGAGAGAGCTCGAGGTCGGTCTGGGCGGATCGACACACCTGATGGTCGGCACTCCCTTTCCCCTTACCCAGAAGGTACTCGACGACCATCTCGCCAAGACGGAGGCCCGATGGACGACGACGACCGAGGGCGACGCCGAGATCGCCGAAGTGGGCACCTCCTGCCGGCTTCTCATGCTCTCCAGCGAGCAGGACTGGCTCTACCGGCCACAAGACGGTGAGACCGAAGTAGCCGTGGCTCTCGATTTCACCGTGCCGGACTGGCTCGCCGACGCCGACCGGGAACTTGTCGAGCGGATCGAGGCAGAGTGCCTCGAGCAGTCGCTCGACAACCTGCGACGCCTCTGCGAGACCAACCACTAGCTGGAAACAACCCGCGGTGGGCGGCCGGACGTCCGTCGAGTGCCGGAGCTTCCGCCGCGGCGTAGGACAGGTGTCATCGATGAATCGAGCCGTGACGACTGAACGCATCACGCCGAACTCCGGCTTCGCGAAAGCGATTCTGGGTGAATCCGGAGTCGACGTGAACCTCTGCTACCAGTGTGGCAAGTGCGCCGCCGGCTGCCCGGTGGCCTACGTCATGGACTACCCGCCGGCTCAGCTCATCCACGCCGCCCGGCTCGGGCTCGAAGACCTGGTCTTGAGCTCGAAGACCATCTGGCTGTGCGCGGCCTGCGAGACCTGCACCACTCGTTGCCCGCAGGATGTTGACATCGCCAAGGTCATGGATGCGGCCAAGATCCTGGGCGTCGCCCGAGGGTACCGACCGGCGCTCGGCGAGGTGCGCGCGTTTCACAAAGCGGCGCTCGCCAACGTCCGCCGATTCGGCCGGATGTGGGAAGCGGGCATGATTGTGTCTCTCAAGCTCCGGACCAGGAGGTTCACCAAGGATCTGGACCTCGGCAAGCGAATGCTGCGCAAGGGCAAGCTGCGCCTGTTTCCGACATTGAGAGGCGCCCGCCGCGCAGCCAGAGTCTTCTCTCGGGTCGAGAAAGCCGAAGAAGAGCGTGAGTCGACATGAGATACGCCTACTACCCAGGGTGCTCGCTTCACTCCACCGGTTCCGAGTTCGATCTCTCGCTCAGGGCCGTCTCGCCGCGCCTCGGACTGGAGCTGGAAGAGGTCGAAGGATGGATCTGCTGCGGCTCGACGCCCGCCCACTCGGTCTCGGGCCTGCTGGCGCTCGCCCTGCCGGTCGCCAACCTCAGCCTGGTCGAGAGAATGCGTCGAGAAGAGGTGGTGGTCCCATGCGCCTCGTGCTTCCGTCGGCTGAAGGCGGGGCACCATGAAACGACCGAGAGTCCCGAGGTCATGGAGCGGGTCAACGCGGTCGTCGAGCCGCCCTATCAGGGTACGGTCGAGATCCGTCATCCCCTCGAGATCCTGTCGGCGCCGGAGATGCTCCGCCGGATCTCCACCCTGGCAACCAAAGATCTCTCTCACCTCAGGGTGGCCTGCTATTACGGCTGCTTGCTGACGCGACCGCCCGAGGTGATGCGGTTCGATCGCCATGAGTACCCGATGTCCATGGACACGGTGCTGCGCGCCGCCGGCATCACGACCCTCGAGTGGAACTCGAAGACCATGTGCTGTGGCGCCGCCTTCTCGCTCACCGAGACCGAGATCGTCTACAAGCTGACCGCCGACATTCTCGAAGAGGCCCGGGCTGCCGGAGCCAACGCCAGCGCGGTCGCCTGTCCACTTTGCCACGCCAACCTCGACACCCGACAGAGCGAAATCGAGGAGCGTCTGGAGAGAACGTTCGGCTTGCCGGCCTTCTACTTCACCCAGCTCCTGGGGTTGGCGATGGGCATCCCTGCGGGGCGCCTGGGAATTGGCAAACACCTGGTGGACGCGGGTGGACTGTTGCCACCGGAGCCGGAGCCGCTGATGGAGGCGGCGAGCGTAGTGGTCTGTCGAGAGTGTGACCTGCCTACGAGAGGGGGCGGGAACCGTGAGTGACAACGGCGACAAGATCGGCGCAGTGATGGTGGTGGGCGGAGGCATCGGCGGGATGCAGGCGTCTCTCGATCTGGCCGCGTCCGGCTTCAAGGTCGTGCTGGTCGATCGCAGTCCCGCGATCGGCGGCGTCATGGCGCAGCTCGACAAGACCTTCCCCACCAACGACTGCGCCATGTGCACCCTGGCACCGCGGTTGGTCGACGCCGGCCAGGAGATCAACATCCGCAAGCTGACCTACTCGGAGATCGAAGGAGTCGAGGGCTCGGCGGGCCATTTCAACGTGCGGGTGCGAAAGAAGCCACGTTATGTCGACCCGCTCAAGTGCACCGGCTGTTCTCTCTGCGTGCAGAACTGTCTGGTCCACAACGACGCCTATCTCGAGGCCCCCCTGAAGTTGCCGCCACTCGAGATCGACCCCGACAAGAACGCCTTCGTAGAGCGGCTGGTCGCCGAGTACGAGGGCGGCGACGAGACGTTGATACCGATCCTCCAGGACATCACCGAAGAGCTCAACTGGCTGCCCCCCGAGGTCTTGTCGCGGCTCGCCGAGCTCAAGCGAGTACCGCTCGAGCGGGTGATGCGGATCGCCTCGTTCTACAAGGCGTTCAGCCTCGAGCCGCGAGGCAAGTACATCTTCACCGTCTGCATGGGCACCGCCTGCCACGTTCGCGGGGCGCCGCGAATCGTGGATCGACTCGCGCGCGAGCTGGGGATCAACGAGGGCGAGACCACTCCCGACATGCGCTTCACTCTCGAGACCGTGCGCTGTGTCGGCTGCTGCGGGCTGGCACCGGTGGTCAAGACCGGCGACGAGTTCCACGGCGGGGTGGACTGTTCAAAGGTGCCCAAGCTGCTGGAGCCGTACAGCAAGACCCGCGAAGAGGAGCTGGCGGTGCATTAGCGTCCGCGATCGATCTGGACAAGGAACAGGCGATGACCAAGCTACGGCGCGACGACCTCGAGAGGATCAGAAAGCTGATGGCGAAGAGGATGAGTCTTCGCGAGGGCGAAGCCACCGCTCGCGTGACCGTGCACATGGGTACCTGCGGGATCGCCGCGGGAGCCCGCAAGATCATGAGTGCCTTCCTCGCCGCGCAAGGAGAGTCGACCCGCAACGACATTCTCATCACCACCTCCGGCTGCGCCGGTCTGTGCAGCCGTGAGCCGATGGCGACCGTCGAGATCGAGGGCGAGGCGCCGGTCAAGTACGTCGATCTGGACGAGAAGAAGGTAAAGCAGATCTTCGAAGAACATGTCCTTTCCGGCCGGATCGTCGAGAAGCTCGCCCTCGCCGTAGGCAGCGAGCGCGTTGGTTAGTTCGATGAAACCACACCGCATGGATCTGATGCTCTGCTCCGGGACCGGCTGTGTCTCGAACAAGGCCTTCCGCATCAAGCAGGCGCTGGGCGACGAGCTTCACAAGCACGGTCTTCAAGAGGAGGTCGATGTCGTCCTGACCGGGTGCAACGGCTTCTGCGCCCGCGGTCCAGTGCTGGTCGTTAAACCCGGCGAGATCTTCTACCAATCACTCACCGAAAAGCAGATCCCGCATCTTGTCGAGGAGCACTTCCTCAAGGGCAGACCCGTCTACAAACTGATGTTCACCCCGCCCGACGAGAGAGTGCCGGTGCCCGTGATGGGGGACATCGGCTTCTTCAGCAAACAGGTTCTGGTGGCACTCAGGAACCGCGGCATGATCGATCCCGAGAAGATCGACGAGTACATCGCCCGCGACGGCTATGGCGCCCTGGGCAAGGCGCTGACCGAGATGACACCTGAGGAGATTCTCAGCGAGGTCGAAACCTCCGGTCTTCGCGGCAGAGGCGGGGCCGGCTTCCCCACCGCCTTCAAATGGAGACTCTGTAGAGAGTCTCCCGGCAACAGTAAGCACGTTATCTGCAACGCCGACGAGGGCGATCCGGGAGCCTTCATGGACCGCTCGATTATCGAGTCGGACCCACACTCGGTGCTCGAGGGAATGACCATCGGCGCTCGGGCGATGGGGGCTTCCCAGGGTCACGTCTACATCCGCCACGAGTATCCGCTGGCCCGCGAGCGGCTGATCAAGGCCATCGACCAAGCCCGCGACTACGGCCTGCTGGGAGAGGACATCCTCGGTAGCGGCTTCGATTTCGACGTCGCCATCACCCGCGGTGCCGGCGCGTTCATCTGCGGCGAGGAGACCTCGCTCATCGCATCTCTCGAGGGGCGCCCTCCCGAGCCCCGCGTGAGACCCCCCTACCCGACCCAGTCGGGGGTCTGGGGCGAGCCCACCAACATCAACAACGTCGAGACCTGGGCCAACGTGCCGGAGATCATCAACCGCGGCGGCAGCTGGTTTTCCGGTATCGGCACCGAGAAGAGCAAGGGCACCAAGGTCTTCGCCTTGGTCGGCAAGGTCAAGAACACCGGGCTGGTCGAGGTCCCGATGGGCATCACCCTGCGGGAGGTCGTCTACGACATCGGCGGCGGCATCCTCGACGACAAGGAGTTCAAGGCCGTGCAGACCGGGGGTCCGTCGGGCGGCTGCATCCCGGAATCCCTGCTCGACCTGCCGGTGGACTATGAACGGCTGGCCGAGGTCGGATCGATCATGGGATCGGGCGGATTGATCGTGATGGACGAGGACACCTGCATGGTCGACGTCGCGCGCTACTTCATCGAGTTCCTGCGCGGTGAGTCTTGCGGCAAGTGCACGCCGTGCCGCGAAGGCCTCGGCGTGATGTTCAAGGTCCTCACCGACATCTGCGAAGGCCGCGGGACCGAGGGCGACATCGAGCTACTCGAGGATCTGGCGCTCATCGTCCACGACGCCTCGCTGTGCGGGTTGGGCTCGACCGCGCCGAACCCGGTGCTGTCGACGATCAAGTACTTCCGCGACGAGTACGAAGCTCACATCCACGAGCACCGCTGCCCGGCGGGAGTCTGCAAGGAGCTGATCACCTTCTCCATCGACGAGGAGATCTGCGTCGGCTGTCTGATGTGTCTCAAGGAATGCCCGGGCGACGCCATCACCGGTGACGTCAAGGTGGCGCACTCGATCGAACAGGCCCTGTGCACCAAGTGCGGCGCCTGCCGCGACGTCTGTCGGATCGATGGGGCGATAGTCGTTCATTGAGCAGACGCAAGGCGAGAACGGAGACTCAAAACCCATG
>JAOTZA010000289.1 GCA_029861655.1 Acidobacteriota bacterium
AGCCGGATTCCCCGCAGCCTGGCGGCCGGGCTAAGATACGGCTGGATGCAGGAACCGCTCGGGACGAAAGCGATCTGGTCGCGCGTTGTCGGGAGCGCCTTTTTTTGGGGCGTGCTCCTCTTGACTGTCGTTTCGGCCAGTCCGGCCGAGGAACAGCCTGACCCATGGGGCCCCTACAGATTTCTCGTCGGTCACTGGAATGGCCGGATCGGCGGCAACCTCGGCACCGGGGCCGGCGAGAGAACCTACGAGTTCGTCGTCGGCGACATCTACCTGATGTCGCGCCACAGCTCCCACAGGCCGCCCCAACCCGAGAGCCCCAAGGGTGACGTCCATGAAGAGATCGGCATCTTCAGCTTCGACCGAGAACGAAACGTGATCGTCTACCGCCAGTTCGTCGCTGAGGGTTATGTCAACACCTATCGGTGCGAGACGATGGACGGGGCGAACGGCTTCGTCTGCAATACCGAGAGCGTCGAAAGCGGCTCCGGTGTGCGCGCCCGCTGGACGGTGAAACGGATCGCGCCAAGCGCTTCAGAAGAGACTTCCGAGGAGGCTTTCGAGGACACTTTCGAACTCGGCTGGCCGGGTAAAGAGCTCCAGCATCTGTTCACCAACCGCTGGACTCGTGCGGCAGGCGCGACCCGCTGAGATCTACCAGTGGACTGTAACGCCCAAACGCTTGGCGCCCGGCTTGGTCCAGCCGCCGTGGGCGACGTTACGCATCCTCGCCGCAGACACCGCTGCGCCTGTGTCTGCGTGCCTTGCCCACGGCGCCGATCCGCGGCGCCATCCACCAACCGTTTGAGCGTTGCAGTCCACTAGATGCCGGAGAGCGAAGAGCCAGACAAGATCTCCTTCCGGGTTTTCTACATTGCCGGTCTCGCCCTGCTCGTCCGGCTGTTCTATCTGAGCGAGCACGCCGCCTCGCCACTTTTTTCCCACCCCGTTCTCGACGCCCTCTACTACGACACGGTCGCCGATCTTCTCGCCCGAGGCGAGAGTCTCGCCGAGATCAATCCCGGCTTCCGGCCGCTGCTCTATCCATGGTTGCTGTCCCGGCTACATCTCCTCACGCCGACCCACGCCGTGCCGCTTGCGATCGTCTTCCAGCATCTGCTGGGCGTCGCCACGACAATCGTGCTGATGCGCATCGCCTTCCGGCTGAGCGGCTCGAACCGGATAGCAGCTGTTGCCGGTCTACTTTTCGTCCTTGCAGGGCCGCCGCTCTACTTCGAAGGTGAGATCCTGCTCACATCACTGACCACCTTCCTCTGCACCGTCCTCGTCGAGTACATGGTCCGACAACTGGGCCGGCCGGCGATCGCGACCGAACTACGGACTTTCCTACCGTGGCTCGTCGCGGGGCTGCTTCTGGGTCTGGCGGCCCAGACACGGCCCAACGTGCTGCTCTTCGCTCTCGCCATACCCTTCGGGGCGACGCAATGGGCGAGGAAGAATGGTCTCAAGACGAAGCTCCAGCCGACCGCCCTCGCGGCGCTTGGTGTTTTTTTGACCCTGACGCTCTTCGGCGTCTTTCAGCAAAGCGCCTTTGGTCGATTCCAGTTGCTTCCCGGAGCCGGCGGTGTCAATTTCTATCTCGGCAACAAGCAGGGCGCCGACGGCATGATCCCCCGGCAGGATCGCACCGTGACCTACGCCGACGGCTACCGGGACTCGGTCCAGGTCTTCGCGCGACAAGAGTACGAACGGGATCACGCTCGCACAGGACCACGGATCAAGACAGCCACAGCCAGGGAGATCTCACGCTACTGGCTCGGGCGTGGGCTGGATGAGATCGCCCGAGCACCTCGGGAGTGGTCGGGTTTGATGGCGCGCAAGACCTTGTTCTTGCTGTGGAATCGCGAGATCCCGAACAACCGCAGCTACGCCTGGGTGAGCCGTCACGAGTCTCGAATGTTGAGTCGCTTGCCGGTTCGCTGGTGGGTTCTACTGTGCCTCGCTCCGCTGGGTGCCCTCGGTTTGTGGCGGCGAGCGTCACCGCTCGGGGTCTTCTGGGTCGCCTCTTTCCTCACATTCTGGGGCGGTGGGCTGGTTCTGTTCTTTGTCAACGGCCGGTACCGAGCGCCGATGTGGCCTTTGATGTGCGTGCTCGCTGGGGCCGGGGCGGTTCACCTGGTTGACGCCGCCACCGCCGCATGGCGCCGGCGCTCTCCACAGACGTTTCTCCGGCCCACCGTCGGCGTCGCCCTTCTGGCCTGTGTTTCGCTCGTCAACTGGCTGCGAATTCCGCCCCCTCCCGAGGGACGCGACTTCTTCTACCGCTCGGTCGCCAACCTGGAGCTCGGCCGTCTAGAGCCCGCCGAAGCCGACGCCCGACAAGCCGTCAAGTTCGAGTCGCAGGAGGCGATGCATCACTTCCAGCTCGCCAGCGTCCATCTGGCACGCGACCAACCCGGGCAGGCTGAAGCCGCCCTGCGAGTGGCGGCTCGGCTGACACCGGACGAGCCGAGAGTCTGGAACAACCTGGGGGTGGCGCTCGAAGGCAGTGGCCGCGCCGGGGAGGCCTATGACAGCTATTTGCAGGCGATCAACCGTCTCCCCGACTACGCACCGGCCCTTACCAATGCGGCGCTCCTGGAGCTTCGCGGCGGGCAGACCGCTGCGGCCGCTGCCCACCTGCAAGAGGCGGCGGCGGCCGGGGACGATTCGGTCCACTTTCTTTGCGCCAGCGCCTTTCTCGCCCGCTCGGAGGGTCGACACCAAGAGGCCACCCAGCTCCTGGAAGAAGCGAGTGCCCGAAACGTCGAGACCACTCGCCGTTTGGAGGAAGAAAACCGGGTTGCTGCGAGGCTAGTTGCGCCGTGAGCATCCAAAGGACCGCAACGGCAATCCTCGCCCTTTCACTCGCGCTGGCCTGCTCCGATGACCAGAGCGCGCCCGGTGTGGCAGGACCCAGCGGACAAAGACCGGCGGGTCCGATCGGAGAAGATTCCTACGCCGAACTGCTCCTGGCCGAGTCAGGATCGTCCGTGTCAACTCAACGGCTGGCCGAGCTCGCCGGTAAGGCCGAAGAGTCGTTTGAAGCGAAGCTCGACCAGCTGGCGAGCCGCATTCGCCCCAACACCGACTGGCGAGAGCTCTTTGCAGATCTGCGACAAGACCGTCCGAGTGACCGCGAAGAGACGATTGCCGCGTATCACAGCGAGATCGAACGCGCGGCCGCCTTTGTCGCCCGGCATCAGATCGTGACACTCCCCCCGTCGCTTCCCGAGGTCGCCGAGGCTCGCAACCGCGTCACCCGCGAGAATTTCCCGCTTGCGCTCTATATGGACGGCTCGTTGGGGATCACGGTGTCCCCCGGCCCCGAGCTCGACTTCGAGTACCTTGCCAACCACTGCTATGTCTGCATCCCACCGCTTGCGGTTCACGAAGGCTACCCCGGCCACCACGTCGCTTTCTACCACTCGTCGATCGCCCAGGCCGGGCTCGAGCTCGGTCAGGAGGTTCGGATCCGGACGCGGCCGGCACGTCCTTTCTTCCACGAAGGGTGGGGCCTGTACTCGGAGCTTTTGATGCTCAACCTCGGTTACTATGAAGGGAATCCCGAAGGTGAGCTCGGCGCCTGGCGGCTTCTACTGCTCCGGGCCCTGCGTACCCGCGTCGATGTTTCTCTCCACACCGGCCTATTGGACGAGGAGGGAGCGAAGACGCTCTACCAGGAGCGGTTGCTCATGGATGTCAACGCGGCCGGCGCCGAGATTCGCCGCCATCTCGCAAACCCCACCAACAAAGCGTCCTACTTCGTCGGGCTGCTGCAGATTCTCGAGCTCCGCCGGCGGGTCTTCGAGGCCGAGCCGGGAATGACGCTCGAGCAGTTTCACGACCGGCTGCTGCGCCGGCCGGGGCCACTACCGAGCGTCGGCCGTGAGGAGTTTGGCCTCGAACCCGGGAGCTTGGCGGAGAGCGGTTTTGCTCCTGTCTTTTCGCGACCCTAGGCGAATCAGGCCCCGTGATCGGTCTTTTCGGTTTCCTGGATCTCGCGGCGGTCTTTACCCGAGCGACGTTCAACGCCGGACCTTTGATTCACCCCACCGCCAAAACGCCACGAGTCTGCGGCAAAGCGGTCGCCCGTGCGCCGCTCCTCCTCTCGACGGTCGGCCTTCGAGCGCCGGTCGCTTCCTCTCGGTGGCTTATCCATTAGCGAAAAGCAGGCCAGGAGCCCTTGGGGGCCGGTAGCTCGGGCCGACCCAAGAGGTACCCCTGGCAGAAATCC
>JAOTZA010000042.1 GCA_029861655.1 Acidobacteriota bacterium
TGTCGTCGCTGTCCACCACAACCACGCAGCTGATCCCCTGCTCCACCATCAGCCGAGACCCCTCCTGGATCGAAGCCTCGATCGAGGCGGTGACCGGGCGGCGTCGAATGAGCTCGCTGACGGCGGAGGCGAAAAGAATCCGGTGGTTGTTCGAGACGTTGTGATACTTGCGGCGGGTCTCGTCGTAGGCCTTGTCGATGAAATCGATGAAGTACGAACGGAGGAGCTTCTCCGAGACCGCGGGGTTGCCCTCCAGGACCTCAAGGAGCTTTGCCTTGGGGATCAAAAGACCGATCGTGTCTTCTTCGGCCGTGGCGCCGGCTCGCGGTGCGTCGCCGCTGACTGCCGAGATCAGGCCAAAGTACTCGCCTTCTCCCCTATAGTCGAGTACCGCCTCGTGTCCGTCCTCGGTGCTCAGACCCATCCTCACCGTCCCTCTCTTGATCACATAGAGGTATTCGCTCGCCGCACCTCCTTGGGTCAGGATGTTCGTCCCGCGAGGGTAATAGTCGAGCTCGGCTGAACTCAGCTCGGTGAGCTCCTGCTCGTCCAGTAGGTCGAGCGGGTGGATACCGGCCAGCAGAGCGACGATTTCTTGCTTCAGCATGGCGATTCCATGCGCGAACAGACGGAGGTCTCGAACGACCGTTGAGTGTCAGTATAGTGGCCGGAGACGGGAATGGGTGAGCTGCGGGGTGGTGCGAACTGCCGGCCGACGGCGCGAGAGGTGAAAGGTCGGATGCGAGATTCGTTTAGCACCCCCAAGAACAACGCGAGTTGTGGCTCTCGCCCGACCTCTCGCCGACGCCGGGTCGTACCCGAGGAGCGCTAGCCCCAGAGCGCGTAGAAGCCGCCGGCCTCGATGGCTTTGCCAAAGGCCGCCGAGGGCAAGAAGCGATTGCCGAGCTTGGCCGCCCAGCGCTCCATCTCGGTACCCAGCTTGTCGAGACCTTGGGCATCCGCCCAGCGGCAGAGCCCGCCGCGGAAGGGTGGAAAGCCAGTTCCCAGGATCATCGCCAGATCCAGTTTGCCCGCCGAGGCGACGACGCTTTCGTCGAGGCAACGAGCGGCTTCGTTGGCCATCGGCAGCATGATCCGGTCCACCATGCGGCCGGCATCGGCGTCTTTTATACGTGGCTCCAGACCGAGCAGTGCGTAGACCTGCGGGTCGGGCTCGGTCCGTTTGCCTTTCTCGTACTTGTAGAAGCCTTTGCCGACCTTGGTGCCCAAGCGTTTGTCTTCGAGCATCCGGTCCATCCACGGCGGGTAGATCAGCCGGTCGCCGAAGGCTTCGCCCATGATGTGCGAGACCTTGACCGCGACATCCAGGCCCACCTCGTCGGTCAACGTACATGGCCCCATCGGCATTCCCCAGGTGGTCGCGGCGCGGTCGAGATCCTCGATTGCCATGCCTTCGTCGAGCAGCCACATCGCCTCGGCCAGCGTAAACGCGAGCAGTCGGTTGACCAGGAACCCGGGACCGTTCTTGACAACCACTGGTGTCTTGCCCAGCCGTCGGGTAAAGGCGACGACAGTGTTGGTGGCCTCGGGCGAGGTCTTTTCGCCGACCACGACCTCGACCAGAGGCATCCGGTCGACCGGATTGAAGAAGTGCATCCCAACGACCCGTTCGGGTTTTGGTGTGTTCTTGCCGATCAGGTCGATCGACAGCGAAGAGGTGTTTGAAGCCAGAATGGTGTCGTCACTTACCTTGGTTGCCAGCTCCGCAAAGACCTTCTGCTTGATCTCCAGGTTCTCGATAATGGCCTCGACGACAAGATCTAGCGAGCCAAAACCGCTGAAATCGAGCGTCGGGTGGATCAGCCCGAGCCGGCGAGCGGCCTCGGGCCGCGAGATCCAGCGTCTCTTGGCGGCACGTCCGAACAGACCGGCGGCGTGCGCCATTCCCTTTGCCAAGGGCTCCGGTCCAAGGTCCTTCATCCGCACCGGGAGGCCCTTGTCGGCGATCAGTTGCGCGATACCGCCGCCCATCACACCGGCACCCAGCACCGCGGCGGAGCGGACCGGAAGCGGGTCGTCGCCGGGCACCAAGCCGTTTGTCTTGGACGCCTCCATCAGCCCAAACAGATGGATGAGGTTTTTTGCCACCGGAGAGACCGCCAGCTCGCCGATTGCCCTGGCCTCTGCGTCTAGGCCGGCGGCAAGGCCCTGCTCGACACCGGACCGCACGACCTCGATCGCGCGCAGCGGCGCCGGATAGTGTCCCCCGGTCTTGGACATGACCTGTTTGCGGGCCTGGTCGAAGACGATCCGTCGTCCGAGAGGGTTCTTCTCGAGCAGGATCTCTTTGAAGTCGGAGTCCCGGGAGCTGCGCTTTTTGCCGGTTCGCACGGCGTCAGCAAATCGTCGAACCTCCTCGAGAAAGTTGGCGTCCGGGACAAGAGCGTCGGCCAGACCCAGCTTGAAAGCCTTCTTTGGACGCAGTGCCTTACCGCCAAGGATGACATCGAGAGCCTCTGCGATCCCTACCCTTTGAGGCAGACGCGCACAGCCGCCCCAGCCCGGGAGGATGCCGAGCTTGGTCTCCGGCAATCCGATGCGCACATCTTCGCGGTCCGATATCAGGATGAAGTCGGAAGCCAGGGAGATCTCGGTACCGCCTCCCAGACAGGTCCCGCGAACCGCTGCGATCGTTGGGAAGGGCAGACTCTCCCAGTCTCCAAACAGACGGTGCCCCGCACGCGAGCCTTCCTCGGCCTCTGCGGCATCCGTCACTCCGGCGATGCCCTCGATGTCGGCGCCGGCGATGAAGTTCCGGGGTTTGCCGGAAAGTAGTACCAGGCAATCAACGTCTTCGCGTCGCGAAAGCTCGTCGATCGTCTCGGCGAGTTCCTCGACCGATTCGCGCGTGAAAACGTTGACGCTTCGGTCAGGTAGGTCGAAGGTCAGCGTTCCGAGCCCGTCCGGCTCGACGTGGAGGTGAAAGGCCTTGGCCATGTCGACTGTCCTTGTTGCGGCTGCTAGCCCGATCGTTGCGCTTCGGCACGCTCGTAGACGCTATCGATCACAGCTGCGTATTTCTTGGAAATGATCCGGCGCTTGATCTTCTGTGTGGGCGTCAGCTCTTCGGTCTCGATCGTCCACTCGTTACCGAGCAGGCCAAAAGCGTTCACCAGCTGGTACTTGCCGAGGTTCTTGTTGACATCGGCGATTTCTGCTTCGAAGAGAGACCGCACCTTTTCGTGAGAGGTCAGCGCTTCGCGATCACTGGTGTCGATGCCCTGGCCGTCCGCCCACACCTGGAGGGTCGCGAAGTCCGGGACCAGCAGGGCCGAGAGGAACTTTCTTTTGTCGCCTATGACCATTGCCTGTTCGATAAAGCGGCTGGCTTTCAGGGCGTTCTCGATCGGTGCCGGAGCAATGTTCTTGCCATAAGCGTTGACGATGATCTCCTTCTTGCGATCGGTGATCTTGAGGAAACCCTCGTCGTCAATCTCGCCGATGTCGCCCGTGTGGAACCAACCCTCGTCGTCGATCACCTCAGCGGTCTTCTCGGGCAGGTTGTGGTAACCCTTCATGATGTTGGGGCCCTTGGCCAGGATCTCTCCATCTTCGGCGATTTGTAGCTCGACCCCCTCGATCGCCTTGCCGACGGTGCCGAGCTTGACCGCGCCGATTCGATTGACCGTGAGGACCGGCGATGTCTCGGAGAGACCGTACCCCTCGTAAATCTCGATGCCGGCAGCCCAGAAGAATTCGGCGACGTCCCGCGCCAGCGGGGCGCCACCCGAGGTGGCGGCTTCGAAGCGCCCGCCAAGGGCGCCACGTAGTTTGCCAAACACCAGCTTGTCGGCAAGCTTGAGCTTGAGCCCCAGCATCCCCGCCGGCGCCTGCTGTTTGAGGCGGTAGGGGAGTGCCTCGCGGCCAGTCCGCGCGGCCCACTCGAAAAGTCTTCTTTTGAGCGGCGAACCCTTGGCCACGTTCTCACGCACTCGGGCCAGTACCTTCTCGTAGACCCGTGGCACCGACACAAAAACGTGCGGCTTCACCTCGCCCATGTTCTGCGCCACAGTTTGCACCGACTCGGCGTAGGCGATGGTCAGCCCGACGTAAAAGTAGGTGTAGTCGACCGTGCGTTCGAAGGAATGCGACAACGGCAGGAAGGAGAGGGCGGTCTGTCCTTTGCGGATATCCAGACAGTCGAGCGCGGCTGCGACGTTCGATGCGATGTTGCCGTGCGAGAGCTTGACCCCCTTGGGGTTGCCCGTTGTGCCGCTCGTGTAGATAAAGGTCGCCAGGTCATCGACACCGGACTCACCGCTGCGGTTGGCGAAGTCCCCCGCCTCCATCGGCTCGTGGTCCGCCAGCAAGTCGGCCAACGTCGGGATGCCGGTTTCGGGCGACTGGCTATCGATGTCGCCGATCGAGACGAAGGCCTTTGCATTCGGCATACCCGAGCGTTCGCCCAGGAGACCGGTCAGCCGGTCTTCTCCTTGAACCAGGACGACCTCGGCGCCGCAGTCGTTGACCACATAGGCCGCCTGGTCGGAGGTCAAGGTCGGGTAAATCGGGACGAGAACGCCCCCGATGGCCAGGGTCGCGAAGTCGATGGCTGGCCAATGCGGACCGTTGTCGGCCATCAGGCCCACACGATCGCCGCGGCGCACACCCAGCGCGTCGAGCGCCGTAGCCAGACGGTGGACGTGATCAACGAGTTGAGCGGTCGATACGGACACGTACCGACCCTCGATCTTGTGCATCAGGCAATCAGCGAGATCGTGTTCCGCAACCTTGCGGAAGATGTCGTTTATGGTGTGGATCGGTTCGCTCACCGGTCTGCTTTGCTGGCGTGCAGAGAAGCGAACGTAGTGTATCGCAGTGTCGTGGGAAGTTGGTCGGGGCGAGAGGACTTGAACCTCCGACCTCACGGTCCCGAACCGTGCACTCTACCAGGCTGAGCTACGCCCCGAAGAAACTCCGACACCGAAAAACGACCGGTGCCGGCCGCATGGGAAGCGGAGAATACCTGACCCGGTGCCGGATTCGCAAGACCAAGCAGTAGATCGAGCGGTGCCGAACGTCAAGCTCCGTACTCTGGGTCATCGCCCGCTCCCGGCACCGGTTTACAAGTTGCGATCTTGCGGGCCTAGCACCGGTTGCTCTATCCTTGCCGGCGACGAGAAGATCGATTAGCTCCGACTTCGAGGGGGAACCCAGATGGATCAAGCTGTTTCCGCGGATACGAATATCGGACCGGGTTCCGATAAACAGTGGTTTGGCCACCCGCGCGGCCTGTCGACACTCTTTTTTACCGAGCTGTGGGAGCGCTTCAGCTACTACGGCATGCGCACCCTTCTGATCCTGTACATGACCGATGCCGTGGCCGGTGGGATGGGGATCAAGCCCGAGCAGGCCGGAGCGATCTACGGTCTCTACACGTTTGGCGTGTATGCCCTGGCTCTGCCGGGTGGGTGGATCGCCGATCGTTTGATCGGTCAAAGAAAGGCGGTGTTGTATGGCGGCGTCTTCATTGCCGCAGGCCATTACTCGATGGCCGTGCCTAGCACCTTCACGTTCTATCTCGGGTTGGCGCTGATCGTCATCGGTACCGGGCTGCTCAAGCCCAACGTCAGCGCCATCGTCGGCGATCTCTACAAAGGAAAAGGCGCCCGCCGCGACGCGGGGTTCTCGATCTTTTACATGGGGATCAACATCGGTGCCCTCGCCGGCCCCTTTTTCTGCTCTCTGGTCGGTGAGCCCCGCAGCGGCACCACCTGGACCAACTGGCACTATGGCTTCGCGCTGGCCGGGATCGGGATGACCCTGGCGCTGGTTCAATACGTTGTCGGTGGCAAGTACCTGGCCGGGGCCGGTGAGCTCAAGGACGACTCGGCGGAGCCGCAGAATCTCGCCGACGCGAAGAAGAAGTTCACCACTGGTCTGGCGGTGGTTGTCGTCACGATCCTGGCGGCGTGGGGTCTCAGTGCGGCGGGGTACCTGCCGATCACCCTGGTGACTTTTGCTCAGACAACGGGGGCGATTGTTGTGGTGCTGGCGGCAGCGTATTTCGCTTATGTCATCGCCTTCGTATGCCGCGACGCCACCGAGCGCAAACGAATCGGCTTGTGTGCTCTCTTGTTTGTCGGCGCAGCGATGTTCTGGTCCGGTTTCGAGCAGGCCGGCTCGTCGATGAACCTCGTGGCCCGCGATGTCACCGACCGGGTTCTGTTCGGAATGGAAATCCCGGCGGGGATGCTACAGAGTGTCAACCCCTTCTTTATCATCGTGCTGGCGCCGATCATCGGCATGGCTTGGGTGTGGCTGGGCAGGCACAACCCCTCGATCCCGATCAAGTTCGGTCTCGGTCTGGTTCTTCTCGGAGCGGGTTTCTATGTCATGTCCTGGGCCTCGGCCGAGGTGGTCGAGGGCGGCAAGATGGGAATGCGCTGGCTGATCGCCACCTATTTTCTGCATACGGTGGGCGAGTTGTGTCTGTCACCAGTAGGCTTGTCGAGCACCACCAAGCTGGCTCCCGATCGGCTGGTCGGCCAGATGATGGGTACCTGGTTCATGGGGGCGGCCCTCGGCAACCTGATCGCCGGCTTGGTGGCTGGATATATCGAGGCGATGCCGCTTTCCCAGCTCTTTGGCACCGTGGCGACGATCGTCGGGATCGCCGGATTGGCGTTTCTCGTGCTCGCCAAACCGATGGGTAAGCTGGCGGTTGGAATCAAATAGGGCGGATAAGAGACGCGAAAAGGAGGGCGCGACATGGCATTGAGAATCAACGACGAAGCTCCGGACTTCAGGGCGGAAACAACTGAAGGGCCCGTTAGCTTCCATGAATGGATGGGGGACGGTTGGGCTGTTCTCTTCTCCCACCCCAAGGACTTCACGCCGGTTTGTACGACCGAGTTGGGCTCTGTCGCCAGCCTCAAACCGGAGTTCGACAAACGCAATTGCAAGGTCATCGGGATCAGTGTCGACGGCGTCAGTGATCACCATGTGTGGTCAAAAGACATCGAGGCCTCTCAAGGCACGGCTCTGAATTATCCGCTCATCGGGGACCCGGAGCTTCGGGTCGTCAAGCTCTACGACATGCTGCCGGCCGATTCCGGCGACACGTCGGAGGGTCGAACGCCGATGGACAATGCCACGGCACGGTCGGTGTTCGTCATCGGTCCCGACAAGAAGATCAAGGCGTCGTTGACGTACCCGATGAGCACTGGGAGGAGCTTTCCGGAGATTCTGCGTTTGCTCGACTCCTGCCAGCTCACGGCCACGCAACAGGTGGCAACGCCGGCGAACTGGCAGCAAGGGGATGACGTCATCATCTTGCCGGCGGTGTCCGATGAGGACGCGAAAAGGAAGTACCCGGACGGCTGGGAGCAGCCGCTGCCGTATATCCGGGTCGTTCCGCAGCCCAAGTAGAGGGTGGCCTCGTTTTTGGGGGCCGGCTCTTGGCAGCCCGGTCGAACGCCCGGCTGGAAACGGCGCTCGCTGTGCGTGCTCCCGGGGTTGGCGCGCGCCTCGTTGTTCGCCGGCTCGGATCGGCAACGGACTGCGAGGTTCGGAGCGGCGCAGGCTTACAGCGTTTCTGTCGGCGTACTCACCGGGCTGCGGAGACTCCGGCTGGGCCGAAACCGCGCGCGTTTCAGGCAGCGGCGAACAACCCGCCGCCCGGGAAGGCGGTGCCCGGGGACTGCCACTGCTGTTAGCATGGGCCCCTTCCACAGGAACCGTCGAAATGCCCCACGAGACCGTCCGACCGCCTGCCGTGGCGGGGATGTTTTATCCGGCCGACCCGGCGGTGTTGCGAAGCGATGTCGAAGCGCACCTGGCGGCCGCTGCGAGGATCGAAGATGCGGCAGACAAGCCGCCGGTCAAGGCTCTCATCGCTCCGCACGCGGGCTATGTTTATTCGGGTCCGGTGGCGGGCTCCGCGTTTGCCGCCATTGCCTCCGAGGGTGACCGAATCAAGCGAATCGTTCTCCTGGGCCCGGCGCATCGTGTGGCGCTCCGCGGGCTGGCGCTTGCGGGAGCTGACGCCTTCGAGACACCGCTGGGGTCGGTGGCCGCGGATGCCGAGGCCGAACGCGAGATTCTCGATCTTCCTCAGGTGTCGGTGGATCCCGGAGCCCACGCGGACGAGCACTCGCTGGAGGTCGAGATACCGTTTCTCCAGATCCTCCTCCGCCGGTTCACGCTTCTCGCTCTGGTGGTAGGCGATGCGGCGCCGACGGAAGTGGCTCAGGTCCTCGATCGCGTCTGGGGTGGAAAGGAGACGCTGATCGTCATCAGCTCCGACCTCTCGCACTACCTTTCGTACGAGGAGGCGTGCGAGCGCGACTCGAAAACAGCCGACAAGATCCTCGAGCTCGGCCCCACTTTGTCGCCGTATGAAGCTTGCGGGGCTCGAGCGGTCAACGGTCTGCTGGCGGCGGCGGGTGAGCGGAGTCTGTCGGCCGAGCTTCTCGATCTTCGCAACTCGGGAGACACCGCCGCGGGCCGCTCCGAGGTTGTCGGCTACGGCGCTTTCAGCTTCCGGACGGCGGCTTGAGCCAGCTCGGCAGCGGCCAGCGTTCGGCCCTTCTGGCAGCTGCGCGATCCGCTATCGAGTCGGCTGTCCGCTCCCAGTTCCATTCTCCTTCTGATTCACTTCCCAAAAAGTCTACGGAGATGAACGACCGAGAGGGATGCGAGAAATCCGCTTTGCAGCGCCTTGGGGCGTCGTTTGTCACGATAACCGTCGACGGCATGCTGCGCGGTTGTATCGGCACTCTGGAGGCGCGGCGACCGCTTGCCGAGGATGTTGCCGCAAACGCCGTGGCAGCGGCGTTCGAAGACTCGAGGTTCGCCTCGCTGACCGCGGAGGAGCTGGGTCGGATGAAGATCGAGGTCTCGGTGCTGTCTTCTTCAGAAGTGATCGAGGCGGGGGATCGCACCGAGCTCTTGGAGTCGCTGCGGCCCGGGGTGGACGGTGTCGTGGTGGAGAGCGGGAGCCACCGCGCGACGTTTCTGCCTCAGGTTTGGAGAAGTCTTCCCGAGCCCGATGCCTTTGTCCGTGAGCTGGTCAAGAAGGCCGGTCTGCCGCCTCCGGCGGCGCCGCCGGAGACCGAGTTCCGGCGCTACACCGTCGAGAGCTGGTCCGAGGCCTGAGTCCGAGCAGCCCGTGGTAGAAGTCCTCGTGGCCCAACGGGTTGTGGCGGCTCGACGCCGTGAGGACTTCTACCACGGGCTGCTATGCGTGTTCTTGGAGGACGTGACTGTCTTCGGCGCCCAGGTCCAGCGAGTAGATCTCCCGCAGCCGGGAGACGACCTCGAGCGACTCGTCTCCGAACGGCGTCTTGCCCTCGAAAACGTGAAGAACGATTCCCTCGAGCAGGTCACCCAGAGAGATGTTGTGGTATTCCGCCAAACCCTTGAGCACCTTGAGGAGCCGTTTCTCGATCCGAACACCGGTCTGGACGCGCTCAACGAGCCGTCTCTCGTTGGTCAGTTTGTTCGCCATAAGAGTTCTCCCTATGTGCCGACCCGTCTGGGGTGGGCTGTCGTGAGTGGTTCACGGTCCGGCGGTACGAAGGACCGCTTGGCGAGCTCCGACGACAGTATTTCGGGTGAGTAGTGGCGCTCCAGGAAGAGCCTGAAGTCCTCGAGGAGCTCCGGGTGCCGGTCGCGGAATTCACACCAGCGGGCCAGACTGGCAGAGCTCCGGACCCGCTCGTCGATCGCGACAAGAAAGGCCCGGGTGATCGTCTCGTGGTAGAGGTCGGGTGCGTTGTGGTGAGCGGCGAATCTTCGCAATGCCCGCGCAAACCGCGGGATCACCCGGTCTAGCGGTGATTCCTGGAGCATCGTCCAGGCCGCCCTGACGTGGTCGGAGTGGTGAAACTGACCCGCGCCAATCGCGCAGGCCTCGAGATCTCGCACCAGTGCTCGGTCGTCGTCGGACGTCTTGTTTGTTGGGGTCATGGTGGTACCAATGTACCACGGTAAAACAAGAATCGCAACAGCTCAGGGAACGCTGTCTCCGCCGGCCGCTTTGGATGGATCGCCCACCTCGGCCGTTCCGGAGAACTCGGTACCGACAGGTTCGGTCGGTTCGGTCGATTCCTCCTGCGCCTCGTCGTAGCGCTTCTTGATGCCCTTCTTCTGGCGGTTTCGAATCAGCCAGCGCAGGAATCTGGACTCATCGATTCCGACGACCACATCGTCCATCGCGTGATAGAGGGCGGGGTCGTTGATCATCTGGCCCAGGGTACCGTCTCCACGTTCGAGCTTGGCCGAGATCTCCTGGAGGTTTCTCAGCAGTGCTTCGAGGTTCTGGGTTACCGAATCGGCGTACTCGTCGTCGTGCAGCAGCTTGTTGACGAGGCCCGTGCCCTCGCGCAACTCGGCGGCGAAGACCGACATCTCGCGGGCCGCTTCGGAGAGTCCGGTGAACGATTCTTCGACCTTGGCTCGCAGGGCCGGATCGTAGAGCAAAGCCGCGACCGTACCCTCTCCTTCTTCGAGCCCGACGGCCAGCGACTCGAACCGATCGACCAGATGTTCGATCCGATCGGCCAGGGCACGGTCGCTGATCAAGGCACCGAGCGTACCCTGACCACTCTCGAGCTGGCGGCTGATGTTGCGTACCGAATCGATGGTCCCGAGGATCGAGTCTCTAGCCATCTTTCCGTGTTCGCTCTCGCGCAGCAGGTCGCCCAGCAAGCCCTCGCCGGCCTCCATTCGGGTAAGGATCGAGCGCATCGAGCTCGAGATGGCGACGATGTTGTCGACCATGTCCTCACCGGTCGCGATCAGTCGATCCACATCAGTCGGTGGGGCGGCCGGGATTTCCCCTCCTGACGGAATCACGGCGGCTCCGGGGGAGCCCGAGACCACTTCGATGTACTTGTCCCCGAGGAGACCCAAGGTCTTGATACGGGCCACCGAGTCCTGCCGCACGCGTTGCTCGAAACGTCGGTCGATCGTGACCCAAACCTTGAGCAGCTTCTCCTCGACGCTCTCTGGGAGAACGACTTTCTGGACTTTTCCCACAGTGACGCCGTTCAACTGCACCGGGTTGTCGGCCGCCAACCCGAGGACCGCCTCGAAGCGGACCGAGTAACTGTTCTTCCGGGTAAAGAGGTTGCTGCGGCCGCCGAGAAGAAAGACTCCCGCCGCAAAGACGGCGACGGCAGCGAGAATGACGATTCCGACTTTGAATTCTCGCTTCATTCGTCCTCCTCCCGCCCAGCCAGAAACGCAGCCAGCAGAGGGTTGGTGGTGCGGTCCGCTTCCTCCCAGTTCCCCTGGAAGCTGAAGTGCCCGTCTTCGAGAAAGGCTATCCGGTCACCCACCCGCCGCGCCAGGGCCAGATCGTGTGTGACGACGATTGCGGTGACGCCCATCTTGGCCTGGATCCGGCGGATCAGGTGCCCAATCGTGGCCGAGGTCATCGGATCGAGCCCGGTGGTGGGTTCGTCGAAGAGCACGACTTCCGGCTCGAGCGCCAGCGAGCGAGCCAGGGCGACGCGCTTTCTCATACCGCCGGAAAGTGCAGAGGGCATTTTCTCCTCGACCGCGGAGAGTTTGACGCGGCTCAACCGGTCGGCAACCCGGCGCCCGATCTGCTCGTCGCTGTAGTCGGTGTGCTGACGCATGGGAAAGGCGATGTTCTCGAAGACGGTCATCGAGTCAAAAAGGGCGCCGCCCTGAAAAAGCATGGCGATGCGTCTGCGGGTCTCGTAGAGCTCGTGCTCTTCCAAAGCCGAAATCTCGGTGCCGTCGAACACGACCCGTCCCGCGTCCGGCTTCTCGAGTCCGTTGAGTTGCCGTAACGTGACACTTTTGCCGCTCCCCGAGCGACCCATGATGACAAAGCACTCACCGCGAAAGATCTCGAAGCTCAGATCCCGCAGGATGTTCCGCGGTCCGTAGCTCTTGCTGATGCTTTCGATCACAAACAGCGTGTCGGTGGAGGTTGTCAAAACAGAATGTAGAAGAGCTTGGTCAAGAAGAAATCAGAAACCAGCACCATGATCGAGGCCAGGACCACGGTATCGGTCGTCGCGCGGCCCACTCCATCGGCCCCGCCGCGAGCCGTCAATCCGTTGTGACACGCGATGATGGTGATGAAGTAGGCGAAGAAGAACGACTTTCCGATACCGCTACAGACGTCGTTGATCGTCACCGCGTCAAGCACGTCGTTGATGTAGAAACCCGGTGTCAAGTTGAGCTGGAAGACGCCGATCACCAGCCCGCCCAGGATTCCCAGCAGATCTCCGATGATGGTCAACGCCGGCAGCATCACCAGGCTTGCCGCCGCTTTGGGCGCCACCAGGCGCTTGACAGGGTCCGTACCCATCGAGCGCAGAGCGTCGATCTGCTCGGTGACCTTCATGGTGCCGAGCTCTGCGGTCATCCCGGCGCCGATGCGGCCGCCGACAATGAGGGCTGTCAACACCGGACCCAGCTCGCGGACGATAGATTTGGCGACCACCGTGCCGATGTAGTACTTCACCCCGATGGCCGGCAGGCTGTAGGCGGTTTGGAGGGCCAGCACCATGCCGGTGAACACTGTGGTGATGGCCGCGACTCCGAGTGAGCGCCAGCCGACCTGTTCCATCTCCACGATCCAGACCCGCCATTCGTAGGGTGGGCGCAGCAGCGCCCAGAAACCGCGGGCGGTGAGGATTCCCAGCTGGCCGGTCTTGACGACGCTGCGCCGGAGCAATCCGCCTTCGGTCATGGATGCCGGACCGCGAGGTGGATGAGTCCGAAGAGGTCCGATTCGGCAGCACCAAGCCAACGATAGAATGCAAACGCTCGCCGACTCGGAAGCATGAGCCGGCATTGTAGCCCTATTCCCGATGAAAATGATGACGCCCGAGACCGCGCCAGAGACCGGGCGCAAACAGGCCGCTGACCGCCGTGAGTGACACGCGCAGAGACGGGCGGCCGAAGGGGCCCGGGAGCGTGGCGACCGCAGTCGCCACCGTGACCGGTAGCGCCTATCTCATCGTCGGCACGTTGGTAATGGCTACTCTGGCTCTCCTGATCGGTTGGATTCCGCCGCGCGGCAACCTGGTGTTCTGGGTGGCGCGGGTATGGGGCCGCGGTGTGCTTCTTGCGAGCTGTGTGCGCACGTCGGTGCGGTTCAAAGGCCGGCTGGACCCAGCGGCGAGCTATGTGTTCATGGCAAACCACACCAGCCTCTTCGACATCCCGGTGCTGCTTTCGACCCTGCCGTCGCAAACCAGGTTCCTGGCCAAACGTAGTCTTTTCCAGATCCCCATCTTCGGCTGGGCCTTGACTTTGGGTGGTTTTGTCAACATCGACCGCAAGAACCTCGGCGCCGCACGCGACAGCTTCTCGGCGGCGATCGACCGGTTGGACGAGGGTGTTTCGCTACTGGTGTTTCCCGAAGGCACACGATCGCTCCAAGAAGAAATGCTGCCGTTCAAGCGCGGCGGGTTCCTCCTGGCGCTCAAGAGCGGGCTGCCGATCGTTCCGGTCGGGATCACTGGCAGCGCCAAAGTGCAAAAGAAGGGGAATTTCGCCATCCGGCCGCAGCCGATACGGGTACACTACGGCCTCCCGATCGACGTGGGGGACTACGCCGTGCGGGACAAGCAAGAACTCATGGAGGAGGTGCGCCGGCGCATCGAGTCCTTACGCCGGTGAGGCAAGAATGAGCAAAGAACGAGAAATGGAAGTTTGGAGCGCTCTGCGCGGGGTCAAGTTTCCGGGAATGAGCCGAGACATCGTGTCGTTTGGTTTTGTCGATCGTGTGATGGTCAACGACGAGACGACGCGGGTGGACCTTGTCCTGACGACGGCCCGGCCGGAAGCCGCGGCGGCCGTGAAAGAGGATGTCGAGCGGGCGCTGGCCGTCGTCGCCGGGCTGCCGCCTGCGGAAGTCCTGGTCAAGGTCATGGCGCCGCCGTCGCCGGCGCAGCAGGCGGTGTCCCAGGACGCCAACCTCATCCCCGAGGTCCGGCACGTTGTCGCGGTGGCGAGTGGCAAGGGCGGCGTGGGCAAATCGACCGTGGCCGCCAACCTTGCTGTCAGCATGGCCAAACTCGGCTTTAGTGTCGGTCTGCTCGACGCCGACATCTACGGGCCGTCCATGCCGATGATGTTCGGTATTACCGAACGTCCCGTGGTCGAGAACAATCGGATGCACCCCTTCGATCGGCATGGGGTGCGGGTGATGTCACTTGGCTTTATTCTGGAGACCGACACACCGGTGATCTGGCGCGGCCCGATGGTGATGAAAGCGATCGAGCAGATGCTCGGTGATGTCGAGTGGGGCGCGCTCGACTACATGGTGGTCGATCTGCCTCCGGGGACCGGGGACGCGCAGCTCACCATCTCGCAAAAGGTGCCCCTCTCGGGTGCGGTGATCGTCACCACTCCGCAAGACATCGCACTGATCGACGCGCGCAAAGGGCTGGCGATGTTCACCAAGGTCAACGTGCCGGTTCTCGGAATCATCGAAAACATGTCGACTTTTGTCTGCCCACATTGTGGGGAGGCGACCGACATCTTCAAACGCGGCGGGGGTGAGAAGACCGCCGAGCTTCTGGGCAGTCCGTTTCTGGGCAGGGTTCCGCTCGATCCGGCGATCATGGAAGGCGGGGACGCCGGGCTTCCGGTCGTGGTCTCGCAAAGCGAGGGGCCCCATGCGGCGTCTTTCAAGAGCCTCGCCGAGCGTGTGGTTTCGGAGACCGCGAAACAGCAGCCCCCAAAACTCTCCATCTTCTAGCTGCGGCGCTTGTCTGATGAGGACTGGGCCATCCGCTTCCACCTTCAGATGGCCGCTCCTCGACGAGGCTCCAGCATCGCCTGCGTCGCAGAGCCTTGCATCTAGCCCCGATCGGCAGATGACGCTCGCAACGCCAGAATTTAGACCACAGGCTGTTCAATGGCCGTAGCCGTTATCGCCGACGCCCACCTCGGTGGGCCGGGAGGCGCCGCCGGACCGTTGGTCGAGCAGCTCGACAGCCTGGCGGTGCCCCGCTGCGAACGTCTCTTGCTACTGGGCGACCTTTTTCACGTCTGGGTGGCGTTGCCGAGCTTCGAGACCTCGGAGGTCCGGCAGGTCGCCGAGGCACTCGACAGGGTGCGCGCGAAAGGGATTCATGTCGACTATGTCGAGGGCAATCGGGATTTTTTTGTTGTCGGTAGCCGCTACGAGTCCCACTTCGACTTCGTGGGTAACGAGGTCGCGTTCAAAACGGGTGACAAGCGGTTTTTGGCCGTCCACGGCGACGGCCTGGACAACCTCGACTACCAGTACCGTTTCTGGCGCTTCTTGTCGAAGAACCGGATGAGTCGGCTGGCCGCTCGCGCACTTCCGGCAGTGCTTGCCCGGTGGTTTGTCTACGGTACCGAAAGCCGGTTGGCAAGAACCAACTTCAAACACAAGACCGAGATCCCCGAGCAGGCCATCACCACATACGGCGACCGGCGGCTGGCCGAGGGTCACGAGGTTCTTCTGCTTGGGCATTTTCACGAGCCGCAGCGCTGGACCCGTGAAGCCGGCGAAGTATGGCTCCTGGACGCCTGGTTCCGGACCCGGGAGATCGAGTGGTTGGGCGAACGGCGGGAGGTCTGATGGGCGGCGGCACGCGACGGGTCCAGGGCGGCCCCGCCAAGGGCGCCGTTTCGGTGCCGCCG
>JAOTZA010000290.1 GCA_029861655.1 Acidobacteriota bacterium
ACCCTGCTTCTCGGCCACCGCCAGATACATCGCAAAGAGAATGGGGGCCGTCGAGTTGATGGTCATCGATGTGGTGACGTCACCGAGAGGAATGCCCTCGAAGAGCGTCTCCATGTCGGCCAGAGAATCCACCGCGACACCGCATTTGCCGACCTCACCCCGCGCCATATCGTGGTCCGAGTCGTAGCCGTACAGCGTCGGGAGGTGAAACGCCACCGACAAGCCTGTCTGGCCGTGCTCGAGCAGGTACTTGAACCGTTTGTTGGTGTCGGCCGCGGTCCCAAAACCCGCGAACTGCCTCATAGTCCACAGCTTGCCGCGATAACCCGTGGGGTGGATACCGCGGGTGTATGGGTATTCTCCAGGAATTCCGATGTCTTCGAGCGGGTCGAGGTCGGCAACCCCCTCGGGTCCGACGAGATGCGGCACCTCCATCGACGAGACCGTCGTAAAGTCGCTCTTCCAGGACGGGCGGCTGGACTCGGCCGTGCCCTTGGCCGCTTCCCAGCGCTCCCGGGCCTCCCCCATCGATTCCAAGGCCTCCTCGCGGTAGGAGGTTGCCCGTGGGCTCTCGGTATCGACCGGCAGCGCCGGTGGGTCTTTGATCGTCATAGAAGAACTCCCTGGTTCGGCCCGGCCGGGCTCAAAACCAAGTATACGCGCTCGGGAATCGACCCGAGTGACCGGTCACCCGGCCCGTTTGTCGCACCCCGAAGACACACTTGCCCTAGGAGCCTCCAGCACGCCGGCTGGGATTCCCACCAGGTCCCACCGGACCGGTATTCGGCGCCAAGCGCGCTCGGGTCTACTCCGCCGTTTGGCTCGTGCCCGCGCCGGCGGCCACCGGTGACCAATGCGAAGCTCTCACCTTCCATTTGCCGTCTTCCTTGACGTAGACCTCCATCGCCCGGGTCATGTAGTGCCCGACCGGGGTCTGTCCCTTGACCTGCATCGAGCCCTCGGCGTAGAAGAGCGCAACCGCGACCTCGTCTTCGACCAGCGGAATCACCTGGATGTGCTTAGCCTGGATGTTCGAGCTCACGTACTCGCTGGGCTCGCTGTCCGCGCCCACTTCGTGCATAAACCCGCCACTCGACCAGAACTGTAGCGACCCGTGCTTCGAGACGGTGTCGTCCTGGTCTATGAGCTTCTCGTTCGAATACGCAAAGCTTTCCTTGATGGCCTGTTTCACTTCTTTGACGGTGTCGGCCCAAACGACTCCGCCGACACAAAGACCCACGATCATCAACACAATGACTTTCTTCACGATGCCCCCTTTAGGACTCAGTTTTTTCGATCGGGGAAATTATAGACGATCGGGCCGCGAGCCAGGGCCGCCACACCATGGCCGCGCCCATCCGTGCCGCTCTGCCCTTGGCGGCTTGTGATGATGCAAAGGTCAGGCCCGAGTTAGATGCCGGGCGATGACCCAACGCTGCATCTCGCTGGTGCCTTCGTAGATCGTCGTCACTCGGACGTCGCGGTAGAGCCGCGAGATCTCGTACTCGTCCGAGAACCCGTTACCGCCGTGAATCTGGAGGCTTTCATAGCAAGCGCGGTTCGCGGACTCAGACGCAAAGAGCTTGGCCTCGGAAGCCAGAAGGGCGCCACGTGAACGGTGCTCGCCTGCCGCCGCCACCCGGGTCAGTGCGCGAGCGGCCTCGAGTTCGGTCGCCATTGTCGCGATCTTGAACTGAATTGCCTGGTGCGACGCGATCGGGACACCAAACTGGACTCGCGCGCGGGCGTACTCGACAGCCAGCTCGAGAGCTCGTTGGTGGATCCCCACCGCCTGGGCTGCGATCCCGAGCCGTGAGTGATCGAGAGTTCGAAGTGCAATCTTGAAGCCGGCGCCCACCTCGCCAAGCACGTTGTCGGCTCGCACACGGCAGTTCTCAAAGAGGAGTGGCGCGGTACGCGAGGCCTTGAGGCCCATCTTGGCTTCCGGTGTTCCGACCGAAAGCCCGGGAGCGTCGGCCGGCACCACGAGAGCCGTGATGCCCCTTTTGCCCGCCTCGGGATCGGTCTTGGCCATCACGACGTAGACACCGGCCTCCCCGGCGTTGGTGATCCAGGCCTTCTCTCCGTTGAGCACCCAATTGTCGCCGTCGAGCTCGGCACGGGTCGTGAGGCTGCCGGCGTCCGAGCCCGATCCCGACTCGGTCAGGCCGAAGCCCCCGATCATCCGCCCCGATGCCAGCTCGGGTAGAACCCGCTGTTTGAGATCCTCGCTCCCGAAGTGGGCGATCGGCCAGCAGCAAACCGAATTGCTGACACTCATGGTCACCGCGGTCGAAGGGCACACCCGCGCCAGCTCCTCGACCGCGATCACATAGCTCAGCGGATCGAACCCGGCGCCGCCGTACTGATCGGCCACGAGCATCCCAAGGAGTCCCATCTCGCCCATCTCCACGACGATCCGCGAGGGGAAACGCCGCTCACGATCGCGTTCGGCGACGCCGGGCCGGATGCGCTCCTCGGCGAATCTGCGAATCTCATCGCGGAGCAGCCTCTGCTCTTCGCTGAGGCCGAAGTCCAGTTCTGCAGACATAGCTGGAGTGGCGATCAGTTACCGAGAACCTGGGCCGCGATCACCATCTTCTGGATCTCACTGGTTCCTTCGTAGATCTCGGTGATCCGGGCGTCACGGAAGTAGCGTTCCACGTTGTACTCTCGGGTGTAGCCATAGCCCCCGTGGATCTGGAGCGCCTTGTCGGTCACTCTCTGAGCCATCTCGGACGTGAACAATTTGGCCTGCGCCGCTTCGAGGGTGTAGCGCTTGCGGTTGTCCTTGGCCCAAGCCGCTTTCCAGGTCAGCAGGCGTCCGGCGTCCAGTTCCGTCGCCATGTCTGCCAAATAGTGTTGGATGGCCTGAAAGTCGCCAATCGGACGGCCGAACTGTTCACGGCTGCGGGAGTAAGCGAGAGCCTCCTGAAACGCTCCCTGCGCGATCCCAACCGCCTGCGCCGCGATTCCGATCCGGCCTCCATCGAGCGTCGCCATCGCGATCTTGAATCCTTCGCCTTCCTCCCCAAGCCGCAGACGCACCGGAATGCGCATGTCCTCGAAGGCGAGCTCCGTGGTGCCAGAGGCGTTGACTCCCAGCTTGTACTGGTGGGTGCCGTGAGAAAAGCCCGGTGTGTCGCACGGAACGATAAACGCCGTGATCGCCTTGTGCTTCTTCTCCAGATCCACCGACGCGAACACGATCGCTACGTCGGCGTCGGTCCCGTTGGTGATAAAGACTTTGTTGCCGTTGAGTACATAGTCATCGCCATCGCGGCGCGCGGTCGACCGCAGCGCTGCGGCGTCACTCCCTGCACCGGGCTCGGTGAGCGCAAAACAACCGAGTTTCTCTCCTGCAGCCAGGGGTGTCAGGAAGTCGTGCTTTTGCTCCTCGCTGCCGAAGTCTTTGATGGGGTCGCAAACCAGGGAGTTGTTCACCGACAGGATCACGCCGCTGGTGGCACAGACCCGGCTGAGCTCCTCGATCACCAAGCAGTACGAGACCGAGTCCATGCCGGCGCCGCCGTACTCCTCGGGCACGGTGACCCCCGCCAGGCCGAGCTCGCCCGCTTGGTCGAAGAAATCACGTGGGAACTCACCGCTCTCATCTATCTCCCGTGCTCGGGGCGCCGCCACGTCGTTCGCAAACTGACGCACCGTATCCCGCAGCAGCCGCTGCTCTTCGCTCAGCTCAACACGCATTCGGGGTTCCTCTAAGAGTTCTGTCTGAGACGGGCCGTTTCGGGTGCAGCCCGGACACGCATCGTAGCAAACGGAGGGGGTACCAGGAATATGGTGAGGTGGGTCGAAAAATACCTTCGCACGGTTGCTTGGCAACCCAGCGTGCGACACAATCCGCTGGATGACGCAACAGACGCCCGTCAGCTACTCACCGATCGAGGTCCGCGGCTATTTGCCCGGAGGTTGGAGCCTGGCAACGGAGCCGGACTCGCAAGAGTCGGCAAACCCAGACTCCTGGTCGGTGACCCTCATCGACATTGCCGACATGGAATGGCCGCTTACCGTTTCGCCGCGAGACGTCGAAAAGCTCGGCAGAATCGAAGCGCTGCGTCAGGCGATAGACCGTATCTACCGCAAAGCGCGGGCCTAGCGTTCGGCCGACACGGAGGTCGGCCGCTACATTTCACGGACCGATACCGGTGTTCGGCCGACACGGAGGTCGGCCGCTACATCCCACGAGCC
>JAOTZA010000043.1 GCA_029861655.1 Acidobacteriota bacterium
CTCGGTCGTCTCGATACGACCGTTTGCTTCCCGAAGCATCACCTTCAGAGGCTGGTCCGGCGCTACGAACAGACGCACCTCCCCGCTCTCATCCGGCGCCTCTGCCACCCAATTGACCGGAGAAACCGTGACCACCGCGGCGGTAACCGGGTTGCCCGAAGCTGTCCGGAGACGCACCACTACCGGTTTCCCTCGCTGCAGTCGCAGGGTCGTGTCCCGAGTATCCACGTCGGCGGAGACGGCTGGAAGAAAACCTGTCGCAAAAGCATAAATACGGGCCTTCCGACCTTGCTCAAGGGCCAACCCCACGCGTCCGTCGTCTCCGGTCCGACCATAACGGCCGGTGTCGGCCCAGGCGTGAAAGGCCCGCACACCCGGCCGACGGGTGCTCTTGGAGCGGTCTTCGAGAGACCTCACCCAAACCTGGGCGCCAGCGAGCGGTGAGCCTTCATCGCTCTCGATTCGCACCTCGAACCCCACGTCCTTTTTGAGCACGGCATCCGGAAGCGTCTCGTCGTGGAGCACCGGAAGAAGACGGCATCGGCGCGGGATCTTTCCCGCCGCCGAGACTTCGACTTGCCACATCCCGGGCTCCGGCACTTGCAGCCGGTAGGCGCCGTCCGCCGAGGTCCCAACGGTAGCGGCAGTGGCCCAGTCGCTCTTGCCATCGAGGATCTCGAGCGCGCGATCGTAAAACGAAGGAACCCGCTGCAGCTCCACTCTGGCGCCCACGATCACGGAACCGCCGGCATCCGTCACCCGGCCGGTCAGTTCGAGCGCAACGGCAGCGGTCGGGGCCAGAAACCACCAAGCAGCCACCGAGAAGGTGGCGCCTAGAGCCCAGCGGCCGGCGACCGCTAGACCAGCACGAAGAAGCGACTGCACGGACACCTCGGACCAATTCTGACACACGCCCCAGAGACTTTCTCGCCACTGTAACCAGCGGAGCGAAGACGATCTCTCCAAGGAGGAGGCCAGCCTGCAGCCAGGATAGACTCCGCCCTCAGCCGCTCATCGGACCCCGCACAAGATGACCCACCGCATCAACCCCCTCGTCCGCTTCGCAGTCGAGCGACGGGTCACCATGGGGATGATCGTTCTAGGCGTTCTGGTTCTGGGGTGGCTGTCGCTCGCCCGGTTGCCGCTCGAGTTTCTTCCGGCCTTCTCTTCCAGCAACATCTCGGTCAACGCCACATACCGCTCCTCCTCCCCCGAGGAAGTCGAACGATTGATCGTCCAACCGCTCGAAGACTCGATCGGCACAATCAACGGGATCGACACGCTTTCGGCGACCGCTGCCGCCGATGGCGCACGGCTTCGCGTCTCCTTCGTCGAAGGTAGTGACATGGATCTCGCCGCGGTGGAGGTGCGGGACCGGATAGACCGCGCGCGGCACCTGCTTCCCGCCGACCTCGAGAGGATCACCATCCGCCGCTTTCAATCCACCGATATCCCGGTATTGCGTTTTGATCTCTCGGCCCCGTGGCCGCAGGAGAGGCTGTATGCGTACGCCGAGGACATCATGCGACGCCGGCTCGAACGGATCGAGGGCGTTGCCCAGGTCGATTTGAACGGCGCACAGGAACCGCAGCTTCAGGTCAAACTGGATCCAGCCCGTCTTCAGGCACATCGGGTCGATGTTCGTTCGCTGGTCTTGTTGCTTCGCTCGAGCAACGTCAATATCTCCGCCGGCGAGATCCACCTGGGCAATCGCAAGCTAATGGTACGAACGGTTGGCGAATTCCAGACCCCCGAGGAGATCCGGCGGTTGCCGATCAACGCCGCGGGCCTCACGCTCGGCGATGTCGCCGAAGTGTCCTACTCGTTTCCAGAGAAGGAATCGTTCAACTTTCTGAATGGAGTCGAGGCCGTTACGGTCAGCGTCAATAAGGCGTCAACAGCCAATCTGCTCGCCGTGGTCGACCGTGTAAAGAGCGAACTGGACGAGATCCAAAAACTGCCGGAGGCCGAGGGCTCGGCGGTCCGCATCTACTCGGACGCATCGCTTGACGTGCGAAAGGGTCTCGGCCAGCTGCGAGATGCCGGTCTGGTGGGTGGGCTCCTTGCGGTGCTGGCGGTCTTTGTGTTTCTTCGCCGTTTCCGCACGACGCTTCTGATCGCGGTGGCGATCCCGATCTCGATTGTCGCCACGTTTGTGCTCCTCTACTTCCTGCGCCAGGCCGGAGTCTTCGAGATCACTCTCAACGTTGTCAGCCTTGCGGGTTTGATGCTGTCGCTGGGGATGCTGGTGGACAACTCGATCGTAGTGATCGAGTCGATCTTCCGCCACCGCAACGAGCTGGGCGAGGACTCGAAGACCGCGGCGCTCGCCGGCACCAGCGAGGTGGCGCTTCCGATTGTCGCCTCGACAATCACCACGATGTGTGTGTTTCTGCCGCTGATCTTTCTCAGCTCGGACGGCCGCTTCAAGCTCTACATGGAAAACATCGGCGTAACCGTGTGTATCGTCATCGTCGCCTCGCTCCTGGTCGCCTTGACGGTAGTGCCGATGGTCGCGGCGCTGGTGCTCCGAGACCAGGGTTCGCGCGAGGGAGGCCTCTTCAGCAAGCTGACCACCAGCTATTCGAGCGTTCTCGCCTTTACCCTCCGCCATCGGTTGGCCTTCGTGGTTTCGATCGCGATCTTCTTTGCCGCTTCGATCCATCTCTTCTCCACCATCGAACGTTCGTTCTCCTCGCGGCCGCTCGAGAGACAGGTCATCCTCAAGGTCGACACCCCAAAGCAGTACTCACCGGAACAGATCGAAGCCCTCTACAGCGAGGTTTATGGGTTGCTCGATACCCACCGCGGCGACCTGGACATTTCCGATGTCAGCTACAACTACGATCGCGGAACCGGTCGCTCGCGCGCCGGCTGGAGACGCAGCCGTCAGTTCGACATCTATCTGAAGGACGAGGACGAGAGCCAGCAGACCACTGCCCAGGTACGCGACCGCCTGCGAGAGCTCCTTCCAACCAAAGCAGGAGTCGGCCTTCGCATCGCCACCCAGGCGGGTCGCTACGGCACTTCGGGCGTCGAGATCCAGCTGATGGGTGACGACCCGGTGGTGCTCGAACTTCTCAGCACGCGGGTTGCGGATCAACTGGCCGCCCTTCCAATGATCAAGGACGTCGACACCTCGCTCGAAAGCGGCGATGAAGAAATCCGGGTGTCGGTGGGAAGGGAGCGCGCCCTCCAGGCCGGTCTCTCTTCCAGGGCCGTCGCATTTACCGTCGCCAATGCCCTGTCGAGCCGGGCCGTCAGCCATTTCAAGACCGGCGAGCGCGAGGTCGATCTGGTCATGCAGTACCGGGACGACGAGCGTGAAACCCTGGACCAGCTCAAGAATGTACCGGTCTTCGCCACCAGCACCGCGCTCCCACTCGGCGCCCTGGCGGACTTTGACTTCGTCGCCGGACCACGATCGATCGAACGTGAGAACCGGCGGGCCAAGGTGACGATCTCCGCAAACGCATCCAGCTCGCGCGCGACCGCGGGCGCCATGCGTGCCGTCACCGAGATCGTCGGCTCGCAACCTCTACCGCCGGGGTACGAATGGAGCTTTGGTCGCTGGAATCGCCGTCAACAACAGGACCAATCGACGGGTCTGTTTGCTTTGCTCTTTGCCTTGCCGCTGGTCTACATGGTACTCGCGGCGTTGTTCGAAAGCTTCGCCCAACCGTTCACGATCATGCTCTCGGTGCCCTTCGCGCTCCTCGGGGTTGCGGTCGTCATGAAACTGACCCATCAACCCTGGGAAACGATGACCATGATCGGGCTGATCGTGCTTCTGGGCGTGGTGGTCAATAACGCGATCGTGTTGATTGACCACATCAATTTCTTGCGTGGAGCCGGTGTGTCGCGTGACGAGGCGATTCTTCGCGGTGGGCAGCACCGTCTGCGGCCTATCGTCATCACGGCTGTCACGACAATTCTCGGTCTCCTACCAATGGTGGCGCCCTTTCTGCTACCCCAGTGGTTCGGGCCGGTCGAGGGCCGGGCGGCGACCTGGGCACCGATCGGTCTCGTGATCATCGGTGGTTTGACGACGTCAACGTTTCTGACATTGCTGATCATTCCAACGTTTTATTCACTGATCGACGACCTATCCCGTTTTCTGAGACGGGTGGCGAGGGCCGCAACGTGATGACCTCCGCAGACTGTAGCGGTCGAGCTCTGTCTCGACCGGAGCATGGGAACGAAACGATCGGTCGACACGGTGATCGAGCGCCACATGGCTTCCTGTGCACCACCGCTCTTGTCCTGGCACTTGCCCTCTCAGCTTGCGGAGCGGGCGGCCCCGAAACCGAAGGCGGTGCAGCCGCTGCCGGCGGGAGTTCGAGTAGCGGCAGAAGCGGGGGAACGGGCGGCTCTGGACCACCGGGCGGCTTCGGCGGCGGGCAACGAGGAGCCGCGGGATCCGCTCCTGCCTCTGTCCCCGTCGAGGTGTTCCTCGTCGAGAGCCGATCGATCTCCGCTTTTCTCGAGTCGAACGGAACCCTCGAGGCCGAGAACGACGTTGCAATCGTGGCTCGGACCAACGGACCCATTGTCGAGCTTTCGGTGGAGGAGGGCGACCTGGTTCGGCGCGGGCAAACCTTGGCGAGAATTGACGACGAAGAAATCCGCGCCCAGGTGGAGATTTCGCGTGTCAACCTGGCGGAGGCGAAGCAAGCGTACGACCGGGCCGACCGTCTGCGCGATCTTCAGCTCGTCAGCCCTGAGGAGTACGAAGCCGATTCGAGCCGCTACCAAACCGCCATGGCACAGCTCGAAAGCAACCAGATTCAACTCGGCTACACGCGCTTGCGCGCTCCCTTCGACGGTCTGTTGATCGAACGACACGTCCAATTCGCCCAGCACGTGTCACCTGGAACGCCCCTCTTCCGACTCTCCGACTTCGATCCGTTGCTTTGTCCGATTCAGATTCCCGAGCGCGAGCTGTCCCAGCTGAAGATCGGTCAGCTCGCCTACCTGACAGTCGAGGCCTGGGGAGACCGACGATTCGAGGCCCGCGTGCTGCGGATCCGGCCGGTGGTCGACGCCGTCACGGGCACCGTCAAGGTCACGCTCGAGGTCGAAGCGGAAGACGTCTTGCGGCCCGGCATGTTCGCCAGGGTGTTTCTACGCACCGACATCCATGAAGGGGCGCTGGTCGTTCCCAAGGCGGCGTTGTCGCTCGGCTCGATCGGCGACACGGTGTTCGTCGCCCGCGACGGCACCGCCGAGCGCCGCGAAGTCGACCTAGGGTTAACCGAGGGTGACCATGTCGAGATCCTTTCCGGCGTCGGTGCCGGTGAAACGGTCGTTACCGTCGGGCAGGACGGGTTGAGCGACGGCACACCCATCCAGGTACTGGCCGGCGTTACTCCCGGCAACAAACCCGGCGAAGGCGTCTCCACCCCCGGCGGCCCCACGGACCGGCTCGGGCAGGCGCCTCCCGCTCGAACTGCCGGCCGGCCTGGCGGCATGGGCCTCGATCCGTCCAACATGACCGAGGAGCAGCTCGAGGCGATGGAACAGAAAATGCGCGCTCGCGGCCTCTCGGACACCGAGATCGAGCAGCGGCTGGAACGAATGCGCCAGCGATCGGCGGCCGGTCATTAGGCCTGAGCGATCCAGTTCGCCATGAAGTTGGTTTCCTTCTCGGTTCGCCGGCCGGTTTCGGTCTTCATCTTCGCGGTCGCGGCGGTGGTCTTTGGTCTGGTGGCGTTCAGGCGACTGGCCACCGATCTGCTGCCCGACATCACTTACCCGTCGATCTCGGTTCGCACGACCTATGAAGGAGCGGCACCGCTCGAAGTCGAGAACCTGATCAGCCGGCCGGTCGAGAACGCCATCGGCGTAGTCAACAACGTGGTGCGGGTAGTCTCGAGCTCGAGGCCGGACCTTTCGGAAGTGACACTGGAGTTCGCCTGGGGCACCAGCATGGACCTGGCGGCCCTCGATGTCCGCGAGAGACTCGATGTTCTGGAGCTCCCCACCGACGCCGAACGCCCGATTCTGCTTCGTTATGACCCCGCCCTCGACCCCATCATGCGGCTTGGGCTGACCGGTCTCGACGATCTCGTTCACCTCCGGCTGGTTGCCGACGAACGGGTCAAGCGCTCACTCGAGCGCATCGATGGGGTCGCTGCGGTAGTCGTCAGCGGCGGGTTGGAAGAGGAGATACAGGTGGAACTGGACGAGCGTCGGTTGGCCAACCTGGGCCTGAGCGCCGATCTCGTCCTCAACCGGCTGGCGCAGGAGAACATCAACTTGACCGGTGGCCGATTGCGCGAAGGCCAGACGGAATACCTCGTTCGCACGGTCAACGAGTTCGTTCGCGCGGAGGATCTCGAGACGGTGGTCGTCGACAGCTCACGCGGCGCCGTAGTGCGGCTCGAGGACGTTGCCCATGTAGTGCGCGGCTATCGCGACCGCGAGATCATCACCCGGATCAATGGGAGTGAGAGCGTCGAAGTGGCGATCTACAAAGAGGGCGGCACCAACACTGTGACCGTCTCGGATGCCACCCGCACCGGTCTCGACCAGCTTGCGGCGCGGCTCGTCCAGATCGATCCGGCCCTCGAGCTGACAGTGGTGACCGATCAGGCTCGCTACATCCGGCAGTCGGTGTCCGAAGTGCTCCAGACCGCAGTCTACGGTGGGCTACTGGCGATTCTGGTGCTCTTTCTGTTCCTACGCAGCTGGAAGACGACGTCGATCATCGGCATCGCCATTCCGATCTCGGTGGTAGCGAGTTTCTTTCTGATGTTTGCCTCAGGTATCTCGCTCAACATCATGTCGCTCGGCGGTCTCACTCTGGGAATCGGGCTGCTGGTGGACAACTCGATCGTCGTGCTGGAAGCCATCCAGCGGCGGCGCGATGAAGGGATGGGAGAGCTCGAGGCTGCGGAGAGAGGTACCGGAGAGGTGGCACGCGCAGTCGTCGCTTCTACTCTGACAACAATCTGCGTGTTTGTGCCGATCGTCTTTGTCGAGGGTATCGCCGGACAACTTTTTGGCGATCAGGCGTTGACCGTGACCTACTCGCTGTCGATCTCGCTTCTCGTGGCGCTGACCGTCATCCCGATGCTGGCATCCCGCGGCTCGCGGGGTTCCCGAGGCTCCGGGGCCGATGTCGACGCAGATGATCTCGACAGAAACAATCGCGACAGAGACACCACCCGGAGTGGGGCGGAGCGCCTCGCCCTCTCCGCAGGCGTCGGCGCCGCGAGAGCCTTCAACAAGCTGGCGAGCCTGGTGGGACGCACCCTGGCCGCGGCAACGTCGGCACCGTTGCGATTTTTCGAGCGCGCTTTCGATTCCCTGGCGAGCTTCTACGACCGTTTCCTCAAACAGGTCCTGGATCACCCCGGACTGACTCTCCTGCTTGCCGTCGTGCTTCTGGCTCTGAGCTTGATGCTCGTCCCCTCACTTGGACGCGAACTTGTGCCCGAACTGGTTCAAGGCGAGTTCTTCGTCAACACCGAATTGCCTCCCGGGACCCACCTCGACGTCACCCAACGACGTCTGGCTTCACTCGAACAAACGGCCGCTGAGCTCGAAGGTGTTCAGACCGTCTACACCGTTGCCGGCACATCGAGCGAGCAAGGGGGCGTGGCCGGGGAGACGCGGGAGAACATCGGCCAGATGACCCTGGTGCTGGCGCCGCCTCGCAACCGCGATCGGGAAGAAGGCCTGATGGCAGAACTCCGGCGGGCGCTCAACCGGCAGGAAGCACTCGAATACCGATTTGGCCGCCCGTCGTACTTCAGCTTCAGGACCCCCGTCGAAGTCGAAATCCGTGGTTACAACCTTGCGCTACTCAAGACCCTGGCCGAAAACCTCGCCGACCAGATGAAGTCGATCCCGGGCCTCACCGACGTCAAGTCGTCGACCGAAGGCGGCAACCCGGAGTTGCAGGTTCGCTTCGATCGCAACAGGCTGGCGACTTACTCGCTCACTCTGGGACAGGTCGCCGACCTCCTGCGCTCCAAGGTACAGGGCACCGTCGCAACCGAGATTCAGCGTGCAGATCGGCAGATCGACATTCGCGTACGGAGTGGTGAAAGCTATCGCGATAGCGTGCGCGACCTGCTTGCCCTGACCGTTCATCAGCGGGGTAAGACCGCCATACCGTTGTCGGCCCTGGCCGAGGTGTCGGAGATCGAGGGGCCGGCGGAGATCCGGCGGGCGGAAGGCGAGCGGGTCGCCGTGGTCACTGCCAATCTGGTCGGAAGTGACTTGGGCACCGTTTCCGAGAAGATCGCTTCGACGCTCGACGCGACCGAAATGCCGTCGGGCTTCGACTGGAGAATCGGGGGGCAGAGGCAGGAGATGGAGACTTCGTTCGACAGTATGCGCTTGGCCATCTTCCTGGCGATCTTCATGGTCTATCTGGTGATGGCGTCGCAATTCGAATCACTTCTTCATCCCCTGGTGATTCTTTTCAGCGTGCCGTTCGCCCTCATTGGAGTCGTCGTCACTCTCGCCCTCTTCAAAGTGCGAATCTCAATTGTGGTCCTGATCGGCGCGATTCTGCTCGCCGGGATCGTCGTCAACAACGCTATTCTGTTGATCGACGCCACCAACCGCTTGCGACGAGAGGGCCGGGCCAAGATCGAGGCGTTACGCGAGGCCGGGTCGCGACGCCTGCGACCGATTCTGATGACCACCGCGACGACGGTGCTGGGGCTCACTCCGATGGCGATCGGGTTGGGAGAGGGCAGCGAGCTCAGAAGCCCGATGGCGCTCACGGTGATTGGAGGACTTCTGACCTCGACACTCCTGACCCTGCTGATCATCCCGGCGGTCTACAACCTGCTGGACCGCAAGCCATAAGACAGACCCTACAACCACTTGGTCCCCGAGGAAGAGCCGTGCGTAGAGGTACCCGGGTGTCTCGCCCGGCGACCCGGTCGGAGTTTCCGCAAGGGACGGCGCACGCAGTCGCAACTCGGATACCATGCTCGCTGCTCGTCGGCACGCGGCATGGAGTCTTTTTTGTGGAGCTAGGAATCACCGGTTTCCCCAAGGCGGGCAAAACGACACTCTTCAACCTGCTGACCTCGTCGGAGGCCTCGACCGACAAGTTCGCCAAGTCGACCGAGGCCCACATCGGAATCGCCCGCGTACCCGATCGGCGCCTGAGTGCACTGAAAGAGCTCTACCAACCCAAGAAATTCACACCGGCCACCGTCAAGTACGTAGACATCCCCGGTGTCGAGAAAGGTCATGGGGCGGATGACCTCAATCTCGTTCAACTCAAGGAGGTCGACGCTCTCGTGCATGTGGTGCGCGCATTCGACGACCCCGAGATCCTTCACCCCGAGGGGTCGGTCGACACCATCCGCGATATCGCCTCCTTCGACCTGGAGCTGGTGTTCGCCGATCTCGAGCTGGTCGAGCGTCGAGTCGAGAAGCTCGAGCAATCCAAGAAACGGACCTTGACCGAGGCGGAAAAGCTCGAGTTGGCACTCCTCGAAGAGGTTGTCCGCCCGGCATTGGAAAAGGAGCAGCCGCTTCGCGGCCTCGACCTCGACGAGGACGATGAAAAACGTCTGCGCGGATTCCAGCTATTGTCCGCAAAGCCTCTTCTACTCGTGATCAATGTCGCAGAGGAGAGCCTCGCGTGCTCCAGCCCCGGATCGCTCGGAATCGAGACCGGCGCCGCGACCGAGTTGGTGGTAATGAGCCTGCCGATCGAGATGGAGATCGCCCAACTTCCACCCGAGGAGCAGCGGGATTTTCTGACTGAGTTGGGACTCACCGAGCCCAGCTTGGAGCGCACGATCCAAGCAAGCTACCGGCTGCTGGGTCGAATCTCTTTCTTCACCGTGGGTGAGGACGAGGTCCGAGCGTGGACGATCCGGCGTGAAACACCGGCTCGCCGAGCCGCCGGCGCCATCCATAGCGACCTCGAACGCGGCTTTATCCGGGCCGAGGTTGTCTTGTGGGAGGAACTGCTGGACGCCGGGACCCTAGGCGCCTGCCGCGAAACCGGCACCTTGCGGATCGAAGGCAAGGACTACCTCGTCCAGGACGGCGAAATCGTCCACGTTCGCTTCAACGTTTGAGTCTTGGGCCTACGGCTCTACCGCGTCAGCTTGTTGATCATCTCGGCGCCCAACTTGCTGTAGGCCTGGGCACCCGTTGACCAGCGGTCGAACTCGAAAATCGTCATTCCGTGCCGCGGGGCCTCGGCGAGGCGGATGTTGATCGGGATCGTGGTCCGAAACACCTTGCCTGAGTAAACACGACGCACCTTACGCACCAGCTGGTCCGTCTGCTTGGTGCGGTGGTCCACCATGGTCAAGAGGATCCCAAGCAACACGGCGGGTTTGCGCGGAAACAGAACTTGCATGTCGTCGAGCCCTTCGAAAAACCGCTCCACCGCCTCCACTGCAAGATCGTGCGGGACCACAGGCAAAACATAGCCGCTCGAAGCCGCCAGGGCGTTGACGGTCAGCAGCGATAACCCTGGTGGGCTATCAAGGAGGATGAAATCGTAACGACGGCGCACCGGAGCGAGCGCTTTGGATAGAATCGTCGCCGCGTCCTTTTTGCGCGCCATCAACACATCCGCCGCCGCCAGATCTGTAGCTCCGGTGACCAGATCCAGCCCTGGTATCCCGGTGTCGACCACGACATCGTCGATCGACCGCCCTTCGGTCAAGACCGAGGCGACCGAGGGCTTGAGGTCCTTTTTTGCGACCCCGAGCGAGTGGCTCGAGGAAGCCTGTGGATCGAGATCGACCACCAGAACCTTCAGGTCGCTGTTGGCAAAAGCCGCCGCCAGGTTGACGGTGGTTGTGGTCTTCCCAACGCCCCCCTTGACGTTGACAAAAGAAACAATCATCACATCCTCCTCTCTCTCTAATCCTACAGGAGGCTTCGAAGTCGCCTCTAGGAGGCCCGCCATGTATCTCCCGACCGACCGCCCCCCAAGCGAGCGCCATCAGGGGAACGGGATCCGTTCTCACGGGTTGCTAGGGGAAGAGAGCTCTCACTTCCTGCCAGTTCACGCATCGCGAAACACCCTCGACACGAGCCGACTTCCGGTTCCACGGCCGGTCTATCAGACTCACCTCGACACCGACGGTTCCGGCCATGAATCTGGCCATGTCCATCGAGTCCTCTACCGCGAAGCTGAACTGCCTCTGCGCCAGGGTTTCCAGCGAGACAGGCGCGGTCTTTTCTTCGACGCCAGCTCCCGGGTGAATATCGCGCGAGTACTTGTCGACAAAAGTCAGCGAGTGATGAGGAACCTGGTGCCGGTCGAGCCAGCGTCTAGAGGCTGCTTCGGTCGACGGCGGCCTGCCGGTGACAATGGAGATCTCGTAGCCGGCCATCGCCCAGTCATTCAGAACGTCGACCGCCCCAGCCATCGGGTCGAGCCCGCTGAGTACCTCATCGCGGTGAGCGGCGACAAAAAACGCCGCAAGCTCTTTGTGGCTGAGGTTGAACGACGCTCCGAGATCGAACGACTCCATGTCCTCAAAGTCGACCGTGCGCCCAAAATCTCGCTCGAGCACTGCGACAAAGGCCCGACCTGTCTCGCTCAAAACGTCATCGAGATCGACATAGATCTGCTTCTCGTCACTCATTTCGAGACCGAACCTAGCAGAGCGCCGAGAGTGGCGGTCTTCCGCCGGCTGGCGGCTCAGCGGTACTCGGGTCACTTCGCCCCGCTGCGAGGCTTATGCGAACCAGCGGGCTCGGCTGAACACTCGTCTCAGACGATCCGCTTGTTTCCTCACTCCAATCGGGCGCACCCGGATCGTCACCGCACCTCTCCGAGTCTCGAGCTAGAATCTCGTTCCGAGACGAAGATTTGGGAGAGACGACTATGGCCAAGTCAGCGACCCCGCACTTCCAGCCCGCCCTATTCAAGTTCCTCCGCGAGCTCAAGGAAAACAACAACCGCGAATGGTTCGAGGCCAACAAGAGCCGCTATGAGGCCGACGTCAAGGAACGAGCGCAACAATTCATCAGCGACTTCGGGCCGCGGCTCGCCAAGATCAGTCCGCATTTCAACGCCGATCCAAGACCCAACCGCGGATCGATGTTCCGTATCTACCGAGATGTCCGCTTTTCGAAGGACAAGAGCCCGTACAAAACTGCAGTGGGTATCCAGTTTCGACACAAGGCCGGCAAGGACGCACACGCGCCCGGTTTCTACCTTCATCTCCAGCCCGGAGCGCTATTCGTCGGCGTCGGAATCTGGCGCCCGGACGGACCTTCGCTCAAGAGGATCCGCGACGCCATCGTCAGCGATCCAGCCGGCTGGAAGCGTGTCAAGAGAGGCAAGCCGTTTAGGAGCTACTTCGAGCTCGAGGGCGATACGCTCAAGCGACCGCCCAAAGGATATGACCCGGAGCACCCCCTGATCGACGATCTCAAGCGCAAGGATTTCATCGCCGGCAACCATATAACCCAGAGACAAGCCGTCTCGCCCGATTTCTTGGACGAGTTCACGACTCGTTGCCGCGGTGGCGCACCGTTCGTGCGCTATCTGGCGAAAGCCGTCAGCGTAGCGTTCTAGACGGAGGCTGGCAATGCGATGTCTAAGTGATTCTCTACGGATCTCTCGCTGGTGCTCAACCCTGACGTTGTTGACGGCCGTAGCCGCGCTGGCCGGCGGTGACAACCCGCCAGCGGACGGTTTCGACGTCTCCGGCTCGGACGCCCGCGCGATCGCCCTTGCCGATTCGGTGATGGAGAGGATGGGCGGTCGTAAGGCGTGGGACGATACACGGTTTATTACCTGGAAGTTTTTTGGCCGGCGGTCCCATGTGTGGGACAAACACACCGGCGACATCCGCGTCGAGGGGGTCGAGCGGGAAAGTGGCAACACCTATCTCATCTTGATGAACCTCCATTCCATGAATGGCCGAGCCTGGCTCGCCGGCAAGGAGGCGACCGGCGAGGAACTGGATGCAATGCTCGATCGCGGTGAGGCCGCATGGATCAATGACAGCTACTGGTTGGTCATGCCCTATAAGCTCAAAGACAGCGGCGTGACTCTCACCTATGTCGGTGAGCAGAAGATGGAGGATGGCCGCCTGGCGGACATCGTCCGGCTGACGTTCACGGGAGTCGGGAGAACTCCCGAAAACAAGTACCACGTAGCCATCGCAAGGGACAGCGGGCTTGTCGAACAGTGGGCCTTCTTTGCCGATGCAGACGACGCAGAGCCGCGCTTTCGCACCCCCTGGCATGACTGGAAGCGCCACGGCAACATCCTGCTCTCGGCCAACCGCGGCGACAACGGCCACACTCACATCGCTGTGCTGGACAAAATCCCCGAGACCGTGCTCACGAGCCCTGAGCAAGTCGAACTGACCACGCCCGAGATTGAGAACGAACCGGAATAAATGGTGCCGGGCTGCAGTACTCGGGGGAAAGCAAAGGGGGTTGCTGGCCGATTAAGCCACCTACTACAACCCGACACCAGTCTCTATTTCAAAACCACCAAAGCAACTCTACGGTTGCGCGCCCTCTCTTCGCGGGTACTGTTTTCGCCCACCGGAGCGGTTTCGCCGTAAGAGATCACCGACATCCTATGTAACGGAATTCCGTGCCGTTGGTTCAGATATCGCTGAACCGTCTCGGCGCGTCTATGTCCTAGCGTCAAGTTGTAGTCCTCTGTGCCCACCGAGTCGGTGTGCCCTTGCACCTCGACATATACGTCTCCGCCTTCCGAGATGAGGTCGGACGCCACAATGTCGAGCGCGTTCTTGGCATCGCCGCTCAGTTCCGACCCGTCGAAATCGAACCGCACCAGATCATCCGAGAGAACTCGCTCGAAGAGGAACTTCCCCTCCGCGAGTTTTCCGGCCGCAATCGCCCTATCGAGGGCGTCTCGCGCGGTACTGGACAATCCCTCGAGTTGCTCGTCGTGCTCGGCGAGCTTGATCTCGGCATTCTCGATCTGAGACTGCATCACCTCGATGCGCTCGGCGGCGCGTTCTTCAGTTGCCCCGACCTCGCTTCTCACATACTTCTTGGTGGCACACCCTGCGGCGAGAACCACAAGCACCAGCAAAGCCAGTATCCTCGTCAACCCCTTTGATCTGTCCATCGCCTCCTCCCGGTCCCTGCTTTCTACGCCCTTGTCGCCGAAGGTGCGGTGCCACGCCGTTGAGTTCGAGACCGCTCCTTCCGCTTCTCGTCAGCATCTCGCGAATCGGCACTCGGCTTTGCGCTTCCCTTTGAAGCTACGGAGCCGGCCGAGGCCTCCGAGCCAGCAGCGCCGCTAGTACCGGGTTGCATGTCGATTGCTCCCTTGAACTTAGCACCATTTTCGAGATTGACCCGTGGAGCGGTGACGTTGCCGCGAACCTTGCCCGACTGGCGGATAACAACCTGCTCTTCGCCGAACAGATTGCCGTTGACTTCGCCTTCGACGCAAATGCTCGAGCCGTAGACATCGGCCCGCACGCGGCCGCTTCTGCCGATGGTCACATGCTGTTTGTGGAGTGCGACCTCACCTTCGAGGCAGCCCTCGATCAGAAGGTCCTCCTCGCCGGTCAGAGTGCCTTTGATGGTGATCGAGGGCCCAAGACTGGCAACGCGGCTTTTGACCTCGCCGGAACTCGGCGCTGCTGACGCTGACGGTGACGATGACGGGTTCTTGGACAAGCTCACCCCCTCTGGCTGGTCGCGATTCCACATCCTCGGTCTTGATTAGAGCAAAACCGCTGCCAGTTGTAGGCTTCTTGAAGAAATCAGGTAACTCCCTGATTCAACAACCACTTGCGCTCGTTACAGGACACGCCGCGGGATCATCGGCCGTTTCCGCCATGCCCCGAAGGCGGAAATGTTTTCCGAGCGAGAGGCCCAACCGAGCTAGACTGCTTGAGACACCCCGGAGGGGCTTTGATGTCCAGCAAATGCATGAAGATCCTTGTCGTTGAGGACGAGGCCGCGATGCGGGAAGTGCTCGAAATGAGGCTCGCCGACCGCGGCTTTGAGGTTCTTCTGGCCGAGGATGCAACAACGGCTGAACGCTTGGCTCGGGAGTTCGAGCCACAGCTGGTGATCTCGGATGTCGCGCTGCCGGACATATCCGGTCTCGAGCTACTCGAAAAGCTCCAAGCCGGCGATCCCGGACGGCCGGTCCTTTTGATGACTGCTTACGGAACGGTGGATTCGGCAGTAGAGGCGATGAAGCTCGGCGCCCTCGACTTTCTCACCAAACCCCTGGACTACGACAAGCTCGATGCCGCCCTCGAGTCGGCGAGCCGCCTTATCGACCGTCGCTCCGACTCCCGTCAACTCGACCGGCGCCTCGACGAGGAAGCGGGGCTAGGCCTTCTGATCGGCACGGCAAAACCCATGCGCCGGGTCTACGAGCTGCTCCAAACTCTTGGCACGAGCGACGCCTCGGCGATCATCACCGGCGAGAGCGGCACCGGCAAGGAGCTTGCAGCGCGCACGATTCACGAGTTGAGTCGACGAGTTCAGGGACCCTTTGTCGCGGTCAACACAGCGGCAATCGCCGAGGGACTCACCGAGAGCGAGCT
>JAOTZA010000291.1 GCA_029861655.1 Acidobacteriota bacterium
CGGCCGACCGCACCACACCATCTTCGTTGCGGTTCGGGGCTGAGGTCTCAAGCGGGACAACAAGTCCGAGGTCCGGCCTTCCCAGCTCGGCGACTTCTCACCCCACCTTGGCCAGGGCCTGCTCCAAATCCTCGAGGATGTCTTCAACGTCTTCGATGCCCACCGACAACCGCACCAGTCCGTCGCCGAGACCGCGCGCGCGGCGCTCGTCCACCGGCACCTCTGCGTGAGTCATCGACGCCGGGTGGGTGATCATCGTCTCGACGGCGCCGAGGCTCTCGGCGAGCGCGCAGAGCCGCACCGAGTTCATGAGCTCGAGGCCCGCGTCGGCGCCTCCTTTGAGCTCGAAGGAGATCATGCCGCTGAAGCCCTTCTCCATCTGGCGGGCCGCCACCTGGTGCATCGGATGGCTCTCGAGCCCCGGGAAGAACACACGTGCTACCTTCGGATGTGACTCGAGATAGCCAGCCAGACGCAACGCGCTGGCGGCATGCCGGGCCATACGCAGGCTCAGGGTCTTGAGCCCCTCCATGACGAGCCAGCAGTCGAAGGGGCTGGGCACGGCGCCCACCGCCTTCTGGATGTACTTGAGCTTCTCCTGGAGGTCGTCCCGGTCGGTCAGCAGGATGCCCCCGATAATCAGGTTGTGCCCGGACAGGTACTTGGTCGTCGAGTGCATGACGATGTCGGCGCCATAAGCGGCGGGGCGCAGGTGGTACGGGGTCGCAAAGGTCGAGTCGACGCCAAAAAGCAGTCCGTGTTCGTGGGCGATCTTGCCGACCGCCTCGACGTCGGTCACTTTGAGTAGCGGGTTGGTCGGCGTCTCGATCCACACCATCTTGGTCGCCGGGCGGATGGCTGCCTCCACCTCTGCCGGGTCGCTGGAATTGACATAGGTGAACTCCAAGCCGTAGTCGGTGAGGATCCGGTTGAACAGTCGACTCACACCGCCGTAGACATCGTCGCTCGAGACGATGTGATCACCGGGCTTGAAGAGCCGCATCACCGCATCGACCGCGCTCATTCCGCTGGCGAAGGCGATACCGTGTTTTACCCCCTCGATCGCGGCCATCTGCTCCTCAAGTACCCGGCGCGTGGGATTCGTGCTACGCGTGTAGTCGTAGCCGAGGTCGCGGCCGACCTCGGGGAGGACAAAGGTCGCCGACTGGTAGATCGGCGGAACGATCGCACCCGTCACGGGGTCGGGTTCGATCGCTGCTCTCACGCATCGGGTATCGAATCTCATGGGGTTGGGCTCCTTTTCTTGGCGCTCACGTAGCGCGGCATCGTAGCACCGGCGTGAGGTAACGGCGGCGATGGGCGGAAGGGCGAAGGGGAAGGTGGCGGCAAACTACCGGCAGGGTCCGCGGGTATCGCCGTGCTTCAAGTGAGCTTCGAGAGCCGCTTCTCCTACCGAAAGCGTCTTCTTTCCCTTATGGCAGACGAGTACCTTCTCGGCGCCTTTGCCGGTGTGGTCATGATCAGGTGGGTGCTCACGATGTGTCGCGTGGGCACAGCCAAGGAGCCCGAGACTTGCTCCCAGCGCCAAGGCAAGAAGTCTCTGGGAGTTGCGGACGAGAGAGTGATAAGAGAATGAATGCACGCCTGTTTCCTTGTGACAGTTTGACCCACCTGCCCAGCGACAGGGCAATCGCAGGTCTTGCTCTCGAAGCACACTACCGCAGATGAGCCGGGAAACACGCCCCCCAAAAGGGTCGAGAAATCACTCGTGAGCGCAAGAACCGGGTGGCCATGTGCGGGTGGCTACGCGTACTCTTCAGGTGAAACAGAGAGACCGACGAAAGGACGAGAGATCGGACTGCCTGTTGACGAATCAGCACTGTTTTGACATACTACAAGAATGTTAGACAACAGAGATCTTGAAATACTGACGATCATGCAGAAAGACGCTAGAGTTTCGAACGCGGAGCTGGCCCGCCGGCTCGGAATGGCGCCCTCGGGAATTCTCGAGCGTGTGCGGAAGCTCGAGGCCCGTGGCGTGATCCAGAGCTACGAGATGCGGATCGATCCGGCGGCGGTCGACAGGGATCTGCTGGCCTTCGTGTTTGTGCGAGCCGAGGAGTCACCCGGCGAGATGGTCACCGGTGACCGCCTGGCGGAGATCCCGGAGGTGCTCGAGGTCCACCATGTGGCGGGAGAGGACTGTTATCTCGTCAAGGTCCGGGTCGCCGGGACAGGGAGCCTCGGCGATCTCCTGCGACACCGCTTTGGAGCGATTCCGTCGGTGCGCTCCACTCGTTCGACCATCGTCCTCGATAGCGTCAAGGAAACGATGGCTCTGCCGCTCCGCCCACCGAAAGAGACCGAGGAGTTGGAGAAGGCGTCATGAACGCCTCGGGCACGTCGAGCCTGCCGGCGCGCTGGCTCGTTGTGACCGCATTCGCGGCGGTCTACCTGATCTGGGGCTCGACCTATCTGGCGATCCGTTTCGCGATCGAGACGCTGCCACCGTTTGGGATGGCGGCGGTTCGCTTTCTCGTCGCGGGGTCTGTTCTCTACGCATGGGCGCGCTGGCGCGGCGCGCCCCGTCCGCACGGCGCCGAATGGCGGGCCGCCGCAATTGTCGGCGGTCTGCTGCTCTTGGGCGGTAACGGTCTGGTGGTTTGGGCCGAGCAGACCGTGCCCTCGGGGATCGCGGCTCTCATCATCTCGACGGTGCCGCTGTTCATGGTGGCGCTCGACTGGCTGCGCGGCAACCGGCCTCCGCGCGTCGTGACCCTCGGCTTGGTGATCGGTTTCGTCGGTGTCGCCGTTTTGATCGGCCCCTCCGATCTGAAAGCCGGGTTGGACGACGCCGTGCCGTTTGACCTGGCCGGTGTGGTCGGGCTCCTGCTGGCGTCGCTTTTTTGGTCGATCGGCTCGCTCTATTCGAAGCGGGCGCCGGCGCCACGATCACCTCTACTCGGTATCGGTATGCAGATGATCATGGGCGGCCTCTGGTTGACCCTGGTCGCCGTGCTGCGCGGAGAGACCGTCGATCTGGCCGCCGTCTCACTGCGCTCGAGCGCAGCATTGGGCTATCTCATCGTCTTTGGCGCGCTCATTGGCTTCAGCTCCTATGTCTGGCTGCTCAAGGTCGTGCCGACGGCGCAGGCGGCGACCTACGCCTACGTCAACCCGGTGGTCGCGGTGGTGCTCGGCTGGTGGCTGGCGAATGAGGAGCTCACCCCGCGGACCATTCTGGCGGCGCTGATCATCGTTGTCGGTGTTTTTCTGATCACCACCGCTCGACCCAAGCGACCGGAGGAACTCCCCCGTGTGGCGGACCAGCAGCCTCCACCGTTGGTTCCCGAGGATTGTGTCTGCGAAGCGAGTGGCGCCTGATTGAGAACCTTTGGTCCTGGCAGGTGAAGCCGAGGTGCGGTCCAATCGCCGTCATCCAACGGGGCGCAACCAAACGTGCTAGTGTCTATATTAGGAAGAAAATGTCGCTACCAAGGTTCGCCGGTGTCGGAGCGACTCGGGCAAGACACCGTGGCGCCTAGAAAGGGATTGGGACAATGAAGAAAGCAAAGGGGTCACTGATCCGTGGGATCGGACCGGTCGCGGTTTTGTTATCGATATTGGCGGGATGCGCAGCTCACGGTGTCTTGCCACCACCACCACCACCGCCCCCACCACCGGCGCCAAAGAGCATCGGGGTGGAGATCACGGATACGGTCACTGCGGGTGTCAGAGCCATCGCTTTCGACTATCTCAAACCCGGGTTGCCACCAGGGCCGGGGAACAAGACCAGAAAGCTACCCGGCCTCAAAAGGAACGAGCAATTCAAGGTCAAGGCCTATTTCCCAGCCACCGTCAAGGAGGTCAAGCTGGGCGAGTTCCGTGCCGTCTGGGCCAACCAGCTCGATAACATTGTCGAGACCTGGCCCGACCTCGAGATCGTCATGACCAGCTCGGGGGTCGAGGTGCCGGCGAAACTCGCAAGCGTTCTACCGGGCAATCGGCATCGGGTCATCTTGCTGACCGTGACCGTCACCGCGACGGACAACCCCCAGACGGGTGACGCCACCAAACTGGTGGTTAGCTGGGACGACCCGTGGGACGAGTATCCACCTTAAGGAAGAGCTGTGGCCAGAGCCGGCTTAGGGACCCGACACCGAGCCCGGCACCGCTTCAAGTAGCGCGCGAAACTCCGGCTCGTCGCGATAGGCCGCAAA
>JAOTZA010000292.1 GCA_029861655.1 Acidobacteriota bacterium
CGGCTGAGACGGCGCAAATGAGCGGCACTACCGTTGCTAGTCGTCGTCTCTCGGGCCCGCCTCGTCGACTGGCAGGGGGTTATCGGACGCTTCAGGCGGTTCCGGTATCTCGGGCTCGGAGTCGAGACTCTCGTCCCAGGCTCCTGATTCGCCCGTCATTTCGTCTGCCGGCGGCAGCGGCGGTGTCCCGGGTGGCAACATCGCACCGGTCTCTCCCTCGCTCGGGAGGGTTCCCAACCGGGTCATGATCGCGGCGCCAAGACCCACGGTCCACGCCACATAGCCAATCAGGCACCCGAAGAGGCCGAACATCACCGCGAAGAACCACAGCGGACCCCAACCGAAGTCCAACGCCCCCGCGATCAGCGACCACACCTGGAGCAGGCCGATTCCCAGCAAGAGAACCAGATACGGGTTGTTCAAGCTCCAGCCGAATCTCTTCTCCAGCCAATCGCCCAGGCGATGCGCGACCGCCGTGTAGCCCAAAAAGGCCGCCAGCACAACGGCCAGGATAGCGAACGGGACCAGGATCAACAGCGGGATGCCGATGACCGAGATCAACAGGATCAGACAGATAATCACCAACAAGGGAAAGAACAGGATCTGGGTCAGCAGCCCAACGAGGCCGGCCTTCCATGGCTCACCAACGGCCTTTCCGCCTACCCTTTCAACCGCCCTTGGGGCCAGCAGCAGCACCAGACAAGCCAACAGGGCCAGAATGCCCAGGCAAACGACGGTCCACCCGATCTTCATGGCGTGCGAGAACGGCGAGGCCATCCGCCACGGTTCGTCGCCATGCCAACCTTTCCAGGGTTTATGGTCGCTGTCCCAATCCCAGTCGCCGCCAAAGCGGAAACCGGCGTCAAAAGGCACTTGAACGACCTGGCCCAAGACCGCCGCGCCCTCTGCCTTCTCCACCGAGCCGCCGACGCTCACCACGTCCCCCCGAATCTCAGCACCGTCCTCTACCTCGATCGAGCCACCGATCGCCACGAGATCCCCGTCGATCTCGCCGCTGACCACCGCCGAGCCGCCCATAGCCACGGCATTCCCGATCACCCGTCCACGCACCTCCAGGCTGCCGCCAAAAACGACCGCGTCACGCGACACTTCTCCCTCTTCGACAACCAGCGACGACGCGACGACGACCCGATTGTCGGCGCGGTCGCGCGATGTTCTTCTACTTCTCGACCGCGGCTCCGCGGGCGCCGAAGCTGCGGTTTCCTCTTCTCCCCCGGTGTCCTCCGTCCCCACTACACTGCTTTCGAAAAGCGCCCGCCGTTCGTCGGGGTCGATGTCCGCCAGTCGCCGGATCGCCGAAGCGTGGCCTCCGAGTCGGGCCTCGAGTTCGTCTGTCGAAACGGCCAGGCCGTCGAGCACGATCTCGTCGCCACTGAGTTCGATCGTCGATACCCCAAGGTCATCCGCCAGTGGTTCGAGGACCATCGTGTCGCGAAGTATCAGAACACGAAAACTCTCTGAGATCCCCTGGCTGAAGGTGATGTCCGGCTCGTCTTGCGACACCGCGGGAAAGGCCAGAAGACTCAGACCGAGAACCAGCACGGCACTCTGTGTCGCGAACAGGCGACGAGTGTGCCGCAAAACGTCTGCTTGAAAACTAGACATGACTTGCGCTCCTCTCAATAACCACCAACTGGCTCAGCCAGCGGAAGGCAAACAGGCTAATCAAAAGACCCACCGTCACCGCGCCAAGCGACTCCGGACTCAGCATCGCCGAAGCCATGGCTCCGGCCACCCGGTCGAGACCGCTCCACAATGCAATGCTGCGAGCGACCTGCTCGGACGCCGCCGCCAGGAGCCCTATGCCCCACCCAACGGCCTGTTCACTTCCACCGTTGCGGGTAAAGGCGACGACCATTCCGCTGAGCAAGACGGCTGAGACTCCGGCCAGGAGAACCGACGCGGCGACCCCGATCTTGAAGGCCCAATCCAGAAACAACGAGACAGGGGCTCTTGCCCGAACTGTTGCGCCGGACCCGAAAGCCCGAGCTCCCAGCCGTGCCATCGTGCGAGCGGCGAGATCTTCCGGCAGCCTCTCTTCCGGCCGCATGCGAAAAACCGACGCGAGCCGCTGCTCCGCCTCCTCCGCCCTCCCCTGCGCCTCCGCCCGAAGCCACCTTTTCAGTTCATTTTCGAGCCTTCGATTCACTCCGTCTCTCCTCTACTGGGCGTTACGAGCCGGCCCTCGCGATTGTTTCGTCGGCCTTTTCTTAAGTAGCTCATTACGCGGCCCTCAATCATCCTCTCCCCAACCCATAGAACGCAGCCGATCGGCGAGCCGGCGCCTGGCCCGGTACAGATGAGTCTTGACGGTACCCAGCGGAAGACCGACCACTTCGGCTATCTCGTCGTAAGCCAGACCTTCCCCAAAACGAAGTGTGAGGACCTCGGCGTACTCGGGCCGCAGCTCGGCCAGGGCCACTTCGAAGCACCTCGCCAAATCACCGCTGATGGCCGCGCTCTCGGGACTTTCGGTCGCCGGGCCCGCTACGACATCAATCGGATCGCGCTGGTCGTCACCGGTCTCGAGCGGCACCGTATCCAGCACACGCTTCCTTAGATGATCGATTGCGGTGTTGTGAGCGATGGCAAAGAGCCAGCTCGAGAACTTGCGTCGCCGATCAAACGAATCGAGCGCACGAAAAGCCTTGAGGAAGGCCTCTTGGGCCAGATCCTCGGTTGTCGCTCTATCGCGCACGAGACGCAGGATGATCGAGAAGACCGGTCTCTGATAGCGCTCGACAAGTGAGCGAAAACCGTCCGGCGCACCTTTGAGCGCCTGTTCGACGACCTCAAGGTCCTGTTCAGCCCGATCGCGCACCGGTTGCAACCAGCGTCAGGATGACTATCCCCAAAACGATGCGGTAGACGGCGAACGGCGTCAGGCTCTTACGTCGCACCCAGGAAAGAAGCCAACCGATCGTGAGATAGGAAGAGATGGCAGAGACCGCGAAGCCAACCAACAACAGGAAGTAGCCGTTGCCGGAGAACGGGGTCCCTCCGAGGTTCGTGAGCTGCTTCACCGCCACCACCACCCCGAGTGGAACGGCGAGGAGGAAAGAGAACCGCGCCGAGGATTCACGTCCAAAACCAAGGGCCAAAGCGGCGGTCAGCGTAATTCCGGAGCGTGAGACACCGGGAACCAGCGCCAGCACCTGCGCCAATCCAATCAACACGCCGGTGCGCCATCCCAAGTCAATCAGGTCGTGACGGTGGGGTAGCCGCAGATCAGCCCACCAAAGAAGCACTCCGAAAGCGATCGACGTCCCGGCGATCAGAGCGGGCCAGCGAGCGCTCGTTGCGATCTGTTCCTCGAAAAGCCACCCGGCGGCGGCGACGGGGAGCGTGGCGGCGAGCAGAATCCAGCCGAGCTCCGCCCTTTGTCGGTTCTCTCCATCCTTCGGAGCCGGTCGAAAGAACCCGTGCACCAACTGTCGAAGGTCTTGGCGGAAGAACACAAAGAGGGACAACAGCGTTCCGAGATGCGCCACGATGTCAAACGCCAGACCTTGGTCTTCCCAGCCCAGGACATACGACGTGAGAACCAAGTGCGCCGAGGAGCTGATGGGGAGAAACTCCGTGACTCCCTGGATACAGCCGAGAATCGCCGCTTGCAGAAGGCTCATTCCGTCACGCCCGCTGTCCCGCGGAGGTCCGGAGGGATCCGCGCACCTGTATCCTTCGGCACGAATCTCGAGCGCTCACAACACATCCGAAGCGAATTGTAGTGGCTGGCAGATCCAGGCAGAAGCCAAGAGCGCGGCATCGATATACTCTTACGGCCAGATCAGGCCGCCGCCCGACTGTCTCGGCTTCTCCCCGGGCTTCTAGACAACACGTGCCAGAGTTTCCGACAGATGGCGATATCGCCGAGATCGACCGGCGCAGAATCAGCCGCGCCGAGATCGAGCGCCAACTCGCCACCCTGAGGAACCCGCCCGCCGCGATAGAGCTGTTGCGCCCTTGCCGTGTCGGTAGCGGCATCAAGGTTCTTCCACCGGCCGACTGGGAAGGGCTCGAACGCGAGTGGGATGCGGCAGCGCAAAGCGGACGGCTAATGAAATTCGTACCCGCTTCCGGCGCGGCGAGCCGGATGTTCTCTTTTTTGCAGACCCTTCTAGAGACCGGAAAGGGAGAAGATTCCCCGC
>JAOTZA010000294.1 GCA_029861655.1 Acidobacteriota bacterium
GCGGGATCGCTGACGAGCTGTGCGTAGAGCTCGACCTTGGGCCAGTAGTCGGGGGTCAGAAACCAGTGACCTGCCCAAACCCGGTGGTGGGTATACGCGGGGATGACGAGGCCTATTTTGGGCGGAGCGAGAACACGTCCCTGGGGCAGCTCGGCCAAAACGGCCGTGGTCTCGAGGAAGACGGCCGGCACAAGATTCCGCTCGCGAAGATCGGTCACCGACTCGAGGGTGACGAGAAGCGGAGAGGCGAAAACCAAGACGAGCAATGCGGCCCAGGCCAGCCGCGCCAAGCGAGCTCCCTGGCCGAGGCGAGAGAAGAGCCTCGACATCGCCGGGGCCGCCAGGATTGCAAGCGGTATGTGCAGGTAGAGAATGAAGTGATAGCCGTTGACGAGGTTCGAGGTGTGAAGGAGCACCACGACCCCGACCCAGGCAATCAGAGACGAGCGATAGGGATGGCGCTCCTCCATCCATCGGGCACCCCCGGCCAATGCGAGCCACAGGAGGGCTCCAAAAGTCAGCGGGTACCAGAAGGCGGGCAGATGGAGCCGGCCGAAGAACTCCTGGGAGGCGGCGGCAAAGACAGGGTCGGCTCGCTGCCAGAAAGCGATGGCCCCAATCACGGAGAAAGCCACGCCGAGGCCCACGGCGTCTCGAAGGACTCGTACGGTTCGAGTCGAGCCTTCGACCGCTAGCTCTACGAGCGGGCGCCCACAGCCGATAGCAAAGACCACCAGGGCGGAGTACGGGTGAACGAAAAAGAGAACGACGAGAATTACAGCGAGCAGCATCGAGGTCGTCCACGGGTTGAACGACGTGCGATTCGCGCCGCTTTTTGCCCCGTCTACTTGCAAGAGCGGTTTCAGGGCAAAGAGGGTGAGTGTCAAGCCGGCGATCCAGAGAGGGTTGTAGAGACTCTGGAAGGTGCTCCAGCCATACAGGTGCCAGGTATCGACCAGGAAGGGCTTGCCGAGTGTTTCCGGCAGATTCTTGGCTATCGGTCGCAGGAACCCGTCGATTCCCCCGCCAAGACCGATGAGAACAGTCGCCCAGGTGCGCTCCACCCCCGTTGGCCGGTCCTTGAAGATCGGTTCGAGAAACCACCAGACGGTCCAGAGGAAGCCGAAGATGAGTGGAATCCGCGAAAGCTCGAGCAGCCACTGCGGAGCGATTCCGGTCGCCGCCGCCACCGCTCCCAAGGCCCAGTGATAGAGCAGGATGAAGCGGCCGGACTGTTCGGTCGAAACGTAGGGGTTCTCGAACAGAAAGGCGCCGTCGTCGACAACCTGACGGGCAAAGCCGAGGTAAGCGTGCATGTCCTCGGGCATGTACCCCACTTGAAGGTAGGCTTGGCCTGAGGGCGGCGTGAGCAAAAGGGTGGCGAAGAAGGGCAACGCCCGCAAAGCGGCGATGCCGGCCGCCAGCAGCCATAGCCAGTTCGGGGGGCGCTTCAAGATGTCGGTAGGATAGGGGCCCGATCTTGGCGACGCAAGTGCTCGAAGGGCCCGGCCTGCGCAGCCGTCAAGACGAAGTCGGATCGGAAGTGCAGGTCCGATCGCGCGCAGCCTCATGAACGGACAATCATCACCGGACGAGCGGCTACGGCCCCTGGCGCTGCTGTCCATCCTTGCCCTGGGATGTCTGCTGCGATTGGGTACCTGGTCGACGGTCTTCGCCGGCGGCCGAGTTTGGATCGACGGTCCGGACGGCTACTACCACCTGCGTCGCGCGTGGCTCACTCTTCGGAATTGGCCCTGGACGCCGCAGACCGACATGTTGATCGGGGTGCCGGAAGGCGGGCCGATCTCGTGGCCGCCCTTCTTCGACTGGATCCTCGCGACCCTGGCTCTGCCCTGGGGAGGCCAGTCGCTGGGAGCTCTCGAGACATGGGGCGCCTGGCTGCCGCCGGTGCTCGGGCTGCTCGAGATCGGGCTGCTGTACTGGGTCGTAGGGCGCGCCTTCGGGCCGCGGGCGGCCGGTTTTTCGGCCTTCTTTGCAGCGGTTCTGCCGGGCGTTTCGCGGTATTCGCTCCTCGGTGCGCTCGACCACGATCCGCTGGTCGAATCGATCGGGCTCCTCGCCGTGGGCGGCCTCATGTGCGCCCACTGCCGGGGCAGAGTCGCCCGCACCGACGTTGTTGCCGTGGCGGCCGGCACTACACTTCTCGTTCTGACCTGGGCCGGATCGATCTTGCACCTGGGCCTCCTGTATGTGCTCACGGTTGTCGCCGAGAGGGTGCCGAGGGATTCCGAAGATTCGCGAGGCGCGGTCTCGATGGCGCTCGGATGGGGCTCACTCATCGCGGCACAGGTGACTCTTCCGTTCGTCCTCTCGAGCGTTTGGACCGAGACCATGGGCGCGACCTTTATCGGTCTGTCGTGGCTGCACACAGCGGCGCTCTTGGGAGGGGCGCTCCTCGGCCTTGGTCTGTCGTGGTGGCGGCAGCGGGCAGGAGGCTCTCCCGGAGCGACATGGACGGCAATGGGAGCCGGGATCGCGCTCGCGGGTCTGTTGTGGCTGACTCCGATCGTGTGGCCGGCGTTCCGGGACGGGTTCGTCTTCTTCGGGCGCGGAGAGTCCTTCCTGCAAGCGGTCGCCGAGTCTCGACCCCTCCTGTCTCTTTTCGGGAACCTGGACCTGCGGCCCATGATCGTCCGGCTCTCACTGCTGGCCCTTCTGTTGCCGGTGCTCCTGCCCTGGATGCTCGCGAGGACCCGCGGCGATCGCAGAGTCTGGTTTCTGGGAACCTGGCTTGGCTACACATTGCTTCTCGCGCTCGTGCAGTCGCGCTACGCCCATGCGGCCGCCTTCCCGGTTGCGGCTCTGATGGGTGTTCTGGCGTCGAATACTCTGGGACTTGTCCACGTGGCCCGAGCCAGAACGCTCGCACTCACGACCGTCTTCGTCGTGCTCCTGTCGTCTCTGCCCGCCTATGTTTCGATCCCGGGCTTTGCTCCCTACCATTTCTACGGCCGGATACCCCTGCTCGCCAGGACCGGCATGGGCGAAGTGTGCGACTTTTTTCGTGATCGAGAGCCGCCGTCCGAGGCATGGGCGGATCCGACGGAAGTCTCGAGCAGCTCCGTTCTGGCGCCGTGGAGCGCCGGCCACTGGCTGATGTGGAGCGGTCACCAGGGCACTGTGATGACACCTCTGGGTCCGCAGGCGCAGCCGGCCTTCGCGGACGGGATCCGTTTCTATCTCTCGAGAGATCCACAGGAAGCGATGGACCTTCTCGAGAAGCACCGGGTGCGCCACGTTGTGACGCGCGCCGAGATTTCGCCCCTCGGCTCCTACCTCAGTCTCGCCGGCGTGGAGCGGAGTGAATTTTTCGGCGAAGATCCGAAGACGGCCACGAGCGCCCTGCGAGCCGATGTCTACCTCTCTACGATCGCCGCGCGGTTGACTTGGTTCGGCACCGAAGAACGGGAGATTCTCGGGAAATCGGTCCCGGCTCTCGACGGTTTCGAGGAAGTATTTCGGACTGCGCGCACACGCCCGACACCTTTCCCGGGTTTGACTCCGGAGGCCGAGATTCCATTGGCCCGGGTCTACCGAGTGACCCGGAGGGAGGACTCGAATTGAACCTCATCGCGGACCCCTCTCGCCGCCGCCAGCCCTCGGGGCTCTGAGAGCTTCGAGTCGTCGCTCAGCTTCGGCGAGATCGACGAGGTCCTCGTCACCTGCTTCCCAAATGCGCAGAAAATCCCTATAGCTTCCGGCGGCTCGTTCAAAATCACCCAGTTCTTCGAAGACCTTCCCAAGCTTCAGGGGCGCCAGGAGCCAATACTCTTGGCCCTCCCAACCGAGATCGCGCAGCGCAATCGACTCTTCGTAGGAGGTTGCGGCTTCCTGCAGTTGACCCAGGGCCAGCTGACCTCGCGCGAGAGAATCCAAGGAGATGGCATCTCGTCTCAACTGGCAAGCGAGTCGAAAGAGATCGACGGCTTCTTCGGCTCGGCCCTCCTGCAGCTCGATCTCTCCCTGAAGGAGATGGAGGGCCGCCTGATCACTGAGATTCCCCTCGTTCACCCTTTCGCGGAGCGTCGCCAGCACGTCGGCAGCACTTTCGCGCCGGTCGTGCTCAACGAAAAGCCTACCGACCCACCCAAGAAACGGGGGCGAAATATACTGCTCCTCCAGAAT
>JAOTZA010000293.1 GCA_029861655.1 Acidobacteriota bacterium
GCGGGCTCTTTATCTCTGGGACTGCTGGCGCTGATCAGCCCGCCGAGCTGGTCCAACAGCCTTCTCGGCGTCGGCTTCGGCGGGCTTCACCTCTTCTTCGGGGCCCTCATCGCGAGAAACCATGGCGGCTGACCGTTCAACAGCCGCCAAGGCCAAAGGCGGTCGTGCCGGAGCGCCGAAGCATCGCCTTCGTTCGCTCGCCGGCTACCTCTCCGACGCCGGAGCCGGCGATTTTGATCGCCTCGTCTACGAGCGGGTTCGGCTAGGGATTCTCAGCGCCCTCGCAGTGAGTCGGACCATGACCTTCTCGGAGCTCAAAGACCTGTTGCAAACCAGCGACGGCAATCTTTCCGTTCACGCCCGCAAGCTCGAGGATGCCGGCTATGTCGACTGCACCAAGTCGTTCGAGGACCGGCATCCGAAAACCGAATATTGCTTAACCACCAAAGGGCGCCGCGCTCTGGAGAAGTACCTCGATCACATGGAGGCGTTGATCGACGCCACACGTTCAGCCTAGGACCTTTTTTTGGCTCTTAGCTTTGAAATGCAAAGTTCTCTGCAAACGGACAGACTCCACCACGTCGCCATCATCCCCGACGGCAACGGCCGCTGGGCGGCCAGCAAGGGCTTGCCGCGCTCCGCTGGGCATCGCGCCGGAGCACAAGCCGTGCGCGAGGTGGTCGAGGCGGCAACCAAGGCCGAAATCGACGTCTTGACGCTGTTCGCTTTTTCCGCCGACAACTGGCAGCGACCACAACAGGAAGTCGCCGCCCTGATGGATCTCTTCGAACGCTATCTCGCGGGCGAGACGGCACACTGTCGAGACAAAGGCGTCCGGCTTAATTTCATCGGACGGCGGTGCCGACTCCGGCCACGGCTCCTCACGGCGATCGAGCACGCAGAAGAAACAACTCGCGCCGGCCAGGCTCTTCTCTTTCGGATCGCGGTCGACTACTCCGCTCGCCAAGCCATCACGCGAGCGGCGGCCATCGCCGCCGCCGCGGGAGAGCCACCGTGTGACGGGGAGGCCTTCGAAACCGCGCTGCTTTCATCGAGCCACTCGGTCCCCGATGTCCCCGCTGTCGACCTGCTTATCCGGACGAGTGGCGAGACCCGGTTGAGCGACTTCCTGCTGTGGGAGTGCGCCTACGCCGAACTCCATTTCACGTCCGTCTTGTGGCCCGACTTCACCGGCCGCAACCTCGAGAACGCGCTTGCCGATTATCACCGTCGCGAGCGGCGCTTCGGCCGCATTCCGCTCTTGAAAACCGCTGGCAGCCCGTGGTAGAGGTCGAGAACGGTCGCGTTGCAGGCGCCATGGATCCAGATTCCAGGCGCCGCGAGGTAGGCGATGCCAGAGCATCGTCGAGGAGCGGCAACGCCGGATGGCGCTCACCACCGACTTCACCGCGATCGATTTCCCTTCCGACGCCCTGTCGCCTTCATCAAAGCGCCGAACCGCGGACGGTTGGGAGCTCGACTGGCAGTTCGACCACCTGGCCTTTGCGATCTCCTCCGTCGTCAGCATCGCCCTGGTCGTTAGCTACCTGCGTCTGGTCTGTGGCATCCGCCAGGCTCTCCTCTACGCCGGCGGCTCTCAGTTCGTCTGGTTGGTTCTCTTCAGCTACGCCTTTTTCTACGACGGGTATACCGGGTTGACGATCACGGTAGGCGCGATCCTCACGCTTTTCCTGCTCATGCAACTGACCGCCCGGGTCAACTGGGAAGCCGCTTTCGCACGGAAGCCACCATCGCTTCCGGAGCCGGTGTGAACAGCTCCACCCCCCTTCCGGCCCCAGCTTTGTCACCCGTGGCATCGCCTCATAAACCACTGCCTGTAGGGTGCTAGAACCTGAATCGCACCTGAGACACGACCCGCTGCCGGCTCCAACCACCCAAACCCAGCAGGCTGCCTGGTCAGTCCGCGCCGTGCTGGTCGGATGCCGGCCCGGCCGGCACCGTGGACAGGTGAGCGGCGAAGGTCGCCGGCGAGATATTGGCGCCACAAACGATCAATCCGACCCGCTTGTCGCGCAGCCGTTCAGCCAGCGGCCCTACCAGCGCGGCGGTGGCGGCGGCCCCCGCCGGCTCCACCGCCAGCTTGGCGCCCTCGAACAGAAGCTTCATGGAGTCGCGCAAAGCGTCGTCGTCCACTAGCACCACCTCGTCCAGCCAGCGTCGGCAGATCGAAAAACTGTAGGGCGCGGTGTGCGGTGCACCAAGGCTGTCGGCGATCGTGTGAACCTCTCCACCCTCGAGGGGTCTTCCGGCGGCAAGGCTTTGGGACATGACATCCGAGCCCGTGGGTTCAACGCCGTACACGAGGCACTCGGGCCGAGTCTGCTTGACCGCCGCTGCCACTCCGGCGCACAACCCACCGCCACCGATCGGCACGATCACCGCATCAAGGTCGGGGACGTCGTCCATGAGCTCCAAACCCACGGTAGCGGTGCCGGTTACGGTCAAGCGGCCCTCGAACGGATGAACAAACGTGCGGCCTTCCTCGCGCTCGATCCGGCGAACTTCGTCGAATGCCGAGTGGACGTCTCGCTCCAGAACCACTTCAGCGCCGTACTTGCGGCAGGCATCGACCCTCGATGCATCGGCATTCTCGGGCATGACAACTTTGGCCGTCGTCTCCAACTCGGCCGCAGCGAACGACACCGCCATGGCGTGGTTGCCGGCCGAGACCGCGGTCACGCCACGCTTCAGGGCGTCGTCGTCAAGTGCCATGATATTGAGCATCGCGCCACGGGGCTTGAAGCTTCCGGCGTACTGGAAGAGCTCCAGCTTGAGTATCACCTCTGCCTCGGTACCCAGAAGAGCTTCGAGTTGAAGGTTCTCCCAGCGCCAAACCGGCGTGCGTCTTACCCGTGCTCCGAGGCGCTCCCTGGCGCGGCGAATCTCTTCGATCGACGGAGCGCATCCGTCTTCGCCTTGGGTGCTCATTCGTGGATCGGGATGGTAACAGCTCGAGAGGCGGACTCGGAGAGATCGAAGTCAGCGGCCAAACCGTCTGCCACCGCCAAGCCACCAAGCGTCGGCAGCAGGCGTGCGCCTTCCCGAAGCACCAAACCGTCGGCCTCTAGAGTCTCGAGAAGCTCGCGATTCGTCTTTTCTAGATCCACCCCAAAGCGCAGCCGGATTTCTTCGAGATCGACCCCTTCGCGCATTCGCAAACCAAGCATCAAGGTCTCCAGCAAGAGTTCGGTAGGCGACAGGTTTTCCTCAGCTGCGATCGGTCGCTTTCCAGCCCGCGTCTTCTGCTGCCAGCCAGCAAGCGATCTCTCGTTCCACCATCGCCGTCCGTCACCGTCGTAGGAGTGCGCCGAGGGACCCAGACCGAGATAGGGAGCGTGACGCCAGTGCTTCAAGTTGTGCCGCGATCGATGCACCGGCGCGCTCGCAAAGTTCGACACCTCGTAGGCTTCATAACCCGCAGCACGCAGGAGCTCGTGAGTGAGATAGAAGAGCTCGGCCTGACGTTCGTTGCCCATCTCCTCGAGACCCCCCTGTCTGCTGCGGGCACCGAACACCGTTCTTTCGTGCACCGTCAGCTGATAGCAGGAAACGTGGTGTGGTTGGAGCTCGACCGCCGCCTCCAGATCAGCCTGCCAGCGACTGCGCGATTGTCCCGGGAGACCAAAGATCAAGTCGAGCGACACCGTGTCAAGGCCCGCAGCCAACGCCATCGAGACCGCAGACCGCGCCGTTTGTGGATCGTGCCGGCGGCCCAAAAACCGGAGTTGCCCCTCATCGAACGATTGCACTCCCAGACTGAGCGTTGCGGCCCCCAAATCGCGCCAGCCGGACAGCGTCTCTGTCGTGACGTCTTCGGGATTGGCCTCGAAGAAGAGACCGGCTCCCTCTTGGACTGCGAAGCGGTTCTTGACTCCGTCGAGAACCCGGGCGAGATCCTCGACTTCCATCAGCGACGGGGTGCCCCCGCCGAGATAGATCGTCTCGAAGGCGGGCCAAGTCTCTTCGACCAGGTCGAGCTCAGCGAGCAGATCCTCGACAAAACTACGGCGCTTCTCCCTATCGCCGGTGAGCACCGAGAAGTCGCAGTACGGGCAGATCGCCGAGCAAAACGGCAGATGGAGATAAAGGCCGGGAGCTTCGGTGGACATGCCTCGTCGGATGTTA
>JAOTZA010000295.1 GCA_029861655.1 Acidobacteriota bacterium
CGACGACGCGACCCGCTCGTTTCGGACCGGAAAACTTCATACCGTCCACAACCCCCCCACCATCGCCGACGGGACGCGCACGCCGTCGCTCGGCGAGCTCAACTTTCGTATCGTCCGCGAGCTTGTGGACGATATGCGCACGGTGTCCGAAGCCGCGATCAAAGAGGCGGTCGTCTTTCTCCTCCAAAGGACAAAACTCGTCGTCGAGCCCTCCGGGGCACTGGGCGTCGCGGCACTCCTGTCCGGTGCCGTCGAGCCCGGCCGGCGCACCGGGGTCATCTTGAGCGGTGGCAATATCGATCCGCCGGTACTCGCCGAAATCCTCGGGAGTGCGTGAAGACCAGCCGAGTTCTTGTCGGCGGCTCCATCCTCGCCGGCGGCCGGTCAGCACTTCTGAAATGATGCCGCCGGCCGCCATTCATCGAAGCCCGGCGAATGCCGCGGCAGGAACGCTGTGAGCCCGCGGGCGCTCAGAAAAGGCTGAACCGCGCTCAAGCAACGAGGCGCAAGCCACGGTCGCGGCCCGGTCCGGAGGCTCCACAGGGACGTCTGACCGAGCGCACAGCACCAGCTGCCAGAGTCCGAGGTGGTCCGGCGTGAGGGAGGCCGAGGCGCGTGCCTCTTGATAGCCAGTAGTCAGAGTAGCGCGCGCCGTTCCCTGAGGGGACTCCGGCCTGGCCGCACCAACTTGTGACCTTAAATCGACCCGAGCTCGCGCAACCGGACGAGGTGTGCTTCGAGCTGCCGCGCCGCGAGCGGTCGCGCCATCGGCTCAATCTCGTCATAGACGGAGTTGAGCAGCCCCTCTGTCTCGCGCACTCCTCCGAGCCACGCCCCAAGAATCTTCTCTTCGCGCCACCGCCGGTGCTGGATGAACCTATCGAAGAGGCCTGCGGGCTGGTGGATAGTTGGTCCATGGCCCGGGAAAACCGTTGTGGCACCTAGCGCACGCGCCTTTTCGAGGGACGCGAAGTATTCGGACATGTCACCTTCGGGTGGATCGATCACGATGGTGCCGAACCCGGCCACCAGGTCTCCTGCAATAAGGGACCCGGTCGCCTCATCGAGAAAGACTAGATGGCCCCGAGCGTGACCTGGTGTGTGGAAGACCTGCAACGCCGACGGCGAACCTCCACCGAGGACCACACGCTGACCGTCCTCGAGAATCTGGTCGATCTGGATACCGATCGGCGCAAGCCGGAGGGCCGTCAACCGGTGGGCGCAGACGGGAACGCCCAGCTCCCTGCGTAACGCCTCCACACCTCCGACGTGGTCGCGATGATGGTGCGTCAACCAGATGGCGGTCACCTTGCGCCCATCGGCCTCGAGCGCGCGGATCGCACTCACCAGGCCTTCGATCTGGGACTTGTATGGAGAACCCGGGTCTACGAGAACCATGTTCTCGTGACCGAGAACGTAGGCGTTGGTGTGCCCGGCCGGCGGCAGCGTCGGTGTCTCGAGGGGAAAGAGAAGAACACCGGGGCGGAACTCGATTCGCCGGAAAGGGCCCAGGTTTGTCTCGCTCGGGTCACGCATCCGCTCGAGACCATTCTGGGGGCCCTCCTCGGCCAGGACTCGCAGGATATGGAGAATTGGCGGCGCGGCGATCACTCCACCCGATTCCCATCTGGCGATCGCGACCTTCGGATCGACCCACTCGCCTTCCTCCAGCTCTCCCGGAATCACCTCGGGCTGGAGCTGCCGATCGACCGGCCACTCGAGAAGAAAAAAGCGATTGTCGAAGCGCCTCGGGCCGAGTGGTGGCGTCAGCCAACGCCCGGCATATACAAGGTCGTCGGCGCACAGACCGAAGCCGAGGTCGGTGAGAGCCTCGGCGAAGTCCATCTCGCCGGCAAGGAGCGAGAGACGTGCCGCGCCGAAACCTTCCGGAGCACCTCTGGGGTGCGCTTCGGCTCCCGGCAACACACCGGTCTCCTCGAACAGTTCGCGCAACGCGCCGGCGACGATCCCCGACGCCAATACCGGCTCCAAGTCGACCCCACCCATGAACTCGCCGGGCATCCCGACCTCACGAGACCCGTCGTCGCTTCCCGAAGGAGTCCCGGCTACCTCCAGGCCCGCATCGCCGCGTGACCGAGCGCCGCCTGGAAAGGCGTGCCAGCCTCCCATGAACGACAGCTGTGGCGAACGGCGGACCCAGAAGACCTCGAGGCGGTCCGAGAGGCGTCTCCAGAGGACGACCGCGGAAGACGCCCGGACGGCGGGCTGGAGCCGAGCGGCGAGCTCGTGAGCGGAGTCAGTGACCGACTCCTCCGCCAGCCGTGCCAAGGCGAGCTCGTACAGGCTCCTGTTGTCCGGCTCATCCCCCATCGGCCGCCTATATTACGAAACTCGGCGGGGGTCTGGACGGACCCCACAGACCGACCCTTCGAGCCTCACAAAGGTCGACGGTCCCCCTCGTTTGGGGTAGACTGGGGAAAATCCCTGGTACCCAAGCCCGGGAGGGCCTATACGAAGCAGAGATTCGTCAAATTCAGGTGCAAAACGGGGGGGTTCTGCTTGCCAAGCAAAGTCCCATCCCTCTCTTAGGAGAGATCAAGCACCCAACCACAGGTATCTGACCAACTCCCCTCTCTAACAGGGGTAGACCATGTCAACCAACCTAACGGAACCCCCCCGGCACCGCCATCTGGAACCCAAGCGACCGCTCCAGCTCCGCATCTTCCTAACCCACTCCACCCCTGTGTTACTAAAGGTGCCGGAGACTCCATTTTTCTGACACTTTTTTTCTGATTTCCCAGAAAAGCGGGCAGCCAGCTCCACTGGATCGACTGATACTCCGCCAATGTACTCCGAGCGAACCACAATCCAGCGAGAAGTCGGTGCCATCCAGATCCCCGACGGGAGCCCGGCTGTTCTCTCCGAAGGCACCAGCGTCATGATCACCCAGGAGTTGGGTGGCAGTTTTACGGTCATGACCGAGCGCGGCGCCATGTTCCGAATCGACGAGAAGAACGCCGACGCCCTGGGCCGCGAGGTCGCCCCGGAGGCCGAGCCCGCTACTGGCACGGAAGGCACGCTCGAAGAGCGGGTCTGGGCGCAGATGCGCAAATGCTACGACCCCGAGATACCGGTGAACGTCGTCGATCTCGGTCTGATCTATGACTGCTCGATCGTCAAAGACGACGAGGCCGGTCAGAAAGTGTCGATCCAGATGACATTGACGGCTCCGGGATGCGGCATGGGCCCGGTACTGGCCCACGACGTCAAGACGCGCATCGAGGAGCTCGACGGCGTTGCAGAGGCTGACATTGACGTCGTCTTCGACCCGCCCTGGGGGCCGAACATGATGACCGAGGCCGCGAGGCTGCAACTCGGCTTTATGTAACGCGAGAAACCGAGAACACCCAGATCTGCAGCGTCATCTTCCGATGGCTCCCTGCGGCTTCCTCGACGTACGCTGAGTACCCCTGCGTCAGCCTCGGTCGCGCGCCTTGCATCCCCAGATGTTCTCGGCTTCTCGCCTGAACAACTCGACGAATCAGCCTACTCGATCGCCGGGAAGCGGCTCGGGTCGCATCGCCGCATCATCTCGTAGGCCGCCTCGAAGATATCCTCGCGGCTTGGCTTCGAGAAATAGTCGCCGTCCGAACCGTAGGCTGGCCGGTGCGGCTTGGCGGTGACGGTCACCGGATCGGCGTCCAACCACTCGTAGCCACCCTGTTGCTCGAGCACCTGCTGCATCACATAGGCAGTGGCACCTCCGGGCACGTCCTCGTCGACGAACAGTACGCGATTGGTGCGTTCGAGGGACGCCACGATGCGGCCCTGGAGGTCGAAAGGCAGCAAGGTCTGTAGATCCATCACCTCGACGTCGATCCCGACCCGTTCCAGGAATTCGGCCGCCGCCAGAGCGATACGGCAGCAGGCACCATAGGTCACCAGTGTCAGATCAGTTCCCTTACGGAGTGTCTCGGGCACACCCAGAGGTAACGCCAACTCGCCGATGTTGGTCGGCATCTGTTCCTTGAGCCGGTATCCGTTCAAGACCTCGATCACGATCGCCGGGTCGTCCGAGCGCAGAAGCGTGTTGTAGAAGCCCGCCGCCCGGGTCATGTCACGCGGCACACAGAGATAGACTCCCCTGACCAGATTGAGAATTCCCGCCATCGGTGAACCCGA
>JAOTZA010000296.1 GCA_029861655.1 Acidobacteriota bacterium
CGATCGGTCCTCCACTTCGTATCCTGCGAACTCCCGCAAGATATCTCTACCGAGGTTCCAACCTCACAACGGCCGAAACCCTCTGGAAATGAGAGCCTTACGGTCACCAACGGAAGTCCGGGCGCCGAACGTTATCGAGCGAGGCTCCGCAGTGTTCGCTCGTTACATTTGGTCGTCTAATACTAGTTAGGCGGCAGCTTGTGTCCAAGAACGTACCTGAACACATGAAGGAACTAGTCCTGCCCTTTGACTGGGACGTGAAAAGGGTTTGGGCCTTGGAGGCGCCGGTAGAGGAGGTTGCGCTTGAGAAGGTTCAGTTCCTTCTGGGGAGTCCTTTTTGGTCGCGTAATCCGAGACGCTTCACCGATTTCGACTTGAGGCCTGTGGACGTGTTATGTGGAGCTGTTAGATCGGGACACCACCTCGACAGAATTGATGAGGCAGATACCTCACATCCGATCGACCTGATTGATCACAACGCAAGGTTATGGATTCTCGATGGAGTGCATCGGGTCGCCAGGCTCTATCGCCGCGGGATGTGCCGTGTCCGAATGCGACGGCACTCGATCGCCATCCGCTCATCAATCAGGCCTGTCGCCTAACCACTCGCTGCACCGGACACCGCCAGTATGCTTGCTTCAACCATGACTATGTTCAGGTTCATCAGCTCGCTGCAAGCGGCCGCTTTCGCCAGCGGTGCCGGTGAGCTCAGTATCCGTTAGAAGGCGCGTTGGAGGCAGCGTCAAAGAGATGAACGAAGAGAGAAGTCTGGCCCGCTTGAAGCCCCTGTTCTTCGGGCGGTTGTCACGCGTGCTCGCCGGCGCGTCGGCGTTGCTTGCGGTGCCTTTCGTGGGCTTCGAGGGGCTAGAAGTGATCGGTGCCGTAGCGCTCGTGGGCTTGGGCCTGTCGTTCTTAATCGGTGGCCTGATGGCTAATCCTGGCTGCGAGATCACGGCACTTCCCAATCTCTTCTTGCGCTTGGACAAGAGAGTGCACTGCTTGTGACCTCTTTGGACGCCCTTGGATAGGGCGGAGCAGGCCATTCGTGAGAAGTTGGGAGGAGGTTAGGGATCGAGGCGCCCTCCAACAACTCGCTGAAGCCGGCGTGCTTCGCACGCAGCTTAGCTCTCGTCCGTTAGAGGGCGGCAAGAGCCAGCGAGCCTCCACACCAGATAGAATTGAGAGATGTATCACTGGTACCTTTTGTGGCGCCGTTCCCGGCGAGATTGCAGCGCTAGAGCAAGAGACGGGCAAGGCCGACCTGGGGGCATCGTGGCCGGCGGCGGCTACGACAGAGACCCTTTCCCAGCCCCTCGGCGCGACAATCGAATCGCTCCAGATACTGATCAGTATTGGAGCCACTTACAGCTCGTCCTGCTTGGCCTGGCGGAACTGCTCCCCTCCGTCGCCGGTGCTTCTTACGCTGTCCTTTCAGGTGGTAGGTGGCTCGGCTGGCTCGCCCTGGGTTGTGGACTCCTGCTTGCGGGGGCAGTCATCTTTCTCACACGGCACAAGGTCCCTCCCGAACCTCTAGATCACAGCTCGCCGGCGCTGGACATCGCGGTCGTTGACTGAAGTGCCCTCTAACCCATCACTTCAGCCGACGTGAAACTCCGCTTCGCTCCGTTTCACCCAGCTGAGTTCAAACGTTAGGCGGGAATTAGCGGCACTGTTATGAGCAAAACCTGCTCAAGGTGGCCAGTCGGGGACAACGCGCAAATGAACCGCTGGACCGCTTTTGCTAGCTGCGCGGCCTACAGCTTCAGATCTTCCAGAAAGGGACGTGTGGGGTTGTAGAGGCCGCTGTGGTGGCCTGTCATCGTGGTGTCGAGGGCCAAGACCAGATCATCCTCGGCGGCCGGCTCGAAAGAGCCTCGCATCAGTGCCGCCATATTGGCCTTGCCGGCGTCGTGCGCAAAGGCCCGGCCGTCGAAGATCGCCAGGTGCGAGGACTCGACCGGGATGATCTCGAGTTCGACCGGAAACTGCCGGCGGTAGAGTTCGAGGATCCGGGCGATCTGTGTCGCACGCCTGTCGCTCGGATCGAGGGCACCGGCCACGATGAGCTGCGAGAGCATCTCGGTCAGGGGCACCGGCAGGATGCGAAACTGGCGCGGCTCTCTTCCGAGGTTCAGATAGAACTGAAAGACGGGTTCGTCATACTGCTCCAAACTCGACAATTCGGCGTCGAAGTGGAGGTGCTCACGGGATCGGTTCACGGAGGGGTCGGTGGACGAGACGCGGGCCCGGTCGTACTTGACGGCGCGGACGAAGAGATGAGTCCCTGCAAGAAACCGCTCGACAGTCTCGAGGGTTGTCGAGAGGTGGGGACAGGTGGAGAGAACCCGGCGGCTGGCGGCGGCGCTCAAGGGGCGCGCCAGGTCGGTCCGCCGCTCTCCACGCAAAGCAGTGAGCAGGCCGTCGCGCCCGAGTCGGGCCATCTCGGCGATGGAACCTGTTTTAGTCTTGTCCGGTAGATCGAGCGGGCATCGGATGATCTTGACCGAGGACTCGAGACCGTCCAACCCGGCGTAGGCCGCAATCGTTCCAGGTTCGGCCGCCGGTTCCGGGGGGGGGACGAGCGTCTCACCCTCGAAGAGGGCCTGATTGAGCTCGCGGTAGCCCGCGGGCTCGGCGCCATAGAAACGTGCGCGGAGTTGCGGCAACGAAGGACCCGGTTTTGGGCTGCTACGAGACTTCGAGCCTCACGAACCGGCGTTTCCCGACCTTGATCAAGTAGGGGGCGGACCGGGACTCGAGGGGCGCGAACGGATCCGATGCCCGTTCTCCGTCAATCGAGACGGCGCCCTGTGTGACGAGCCGGTGCGCCTCCTTGTTGCTGGTGGCAAGCTTGGTTCGCACCAGGAGCTTGGTGAGCGGCTCATCCGGACGCGCCGCCATCGTCGCTGTATCGTCCGGCGCACCCCCCTGGGCAAAGACGCGCTCGAATTCTTCGAGCGCGTACTGAGCATCACTGTCGCTGTGGTAGCGAGCCGTCAACCGCCTTGCCAGTTGTTGCTTGGCTGCCTTGGCCGTCAAATCCCCGGCCGCGACCTGGCGCCGCTTCTCCTCGATCTCGTCCTCGGGTGTGTCGGTCAACAAGAGGTACCAGTCCCACATGAGGTCGTCGGGGATTGACATGGTCTTGCCGAAAATCTCGGTGGGTTCTTCTTCGAGACCGATGGCATTGCCTGTGCTCTTGGACATCTTCTCGACTCCGTCGAGACCTACCAGGAGCGGGACGGTCAACACGACTTGGGGCTCCATTCCCTGTTCCTTCATCAAGTCGCGACCGACGAGCAGGTTGACGAGTTGATCGGTGCCGCCCAGTTCTACATCGGCCTGGAGGGCGATCGAGTCGTAACCCTGAAGCAGCGGGTAGAGCAGTTCGTGGATCGAAATCGGTTGGTTGTCGCGAAAGCGCTTACGAAAGTCGTCGCGCTCCATCATGCGCGCCAGCGTGTAACGCCCGGCGAGCTTGACGAGGCCGTCGGAGCCGAGCTTGCCGAGCCAACGGTCGTTGTAGTCGATAACGGTCGTCTCTTTGTCGAGTATCTTGAAGACCTGGCGTTCGTAGGTTTTCTGGTTGGTGAGAATCTCCTCGCGGTCTAGTTGCGGCCGGGTCGCTTTCTTTCCCGTCGGGTCGCCGATCATGCCGGTGAAACTGCCGATCAAAAAGATGACTCGATGGCCTAAGTCCTGGAAATGCTTCATCTTGCGTAGCAAGACGCTGTGCCCCAGGTGTAGATCCGGGGCGGACGGGTCGAAGCCGGTCTTGACCGTTAGAGGCGTTCCGGTCTTTATCGAGCGTTGGAGCTTTTCGCGGAGTTGCTCGGTGTCGATCAGATCGACGGCGCCCCGCTCGAGGAGCGCCACCTGTTCGTCGACCGGGGGGAAGCTAGCTTGGTTCATCCGGCGCGAAATCTAACACGCGGCAGCGACGCGGGGCTTTGTATCGAGAGTCTAGTAGCGGTCGAGCTCTGTCTCGACCGTCTTCGGCTACACTCCACGCCGAATCAGTTGCGGGAGAGATCGAGCCCGGCGAGTTCTCGGGAACGGTGGATGCGGGCCAGGAGCCGGCGCCGGGAGGACAGAGCCGCCTACCGAGACTCCAAAACGCC
>JAOTZA010000297.1 GCA_029861655.1 Acidobacteriota bacterium
TCCAGCCAACGCCATGGTTCCGGTTCATCTCGGGACGGTCCTCCTCATGCAGGGCCGGCGCGAAGAGGCGAGAGCTTCTTATCTTCGGGCGCTGGAGCTCAACCCCGGAGTTGTCCCCGCGCACACCGCGCTGGGGATCATGGCGGTCGAGGAGGGGCGCGTGCAGGAGTCAGTGGGACACTGGCAAAGCGCGGTCAAAATAGATGAGCGCCAGTACGCCAGGATCTTGACCATCGGGGGAGGATTCTGGCGCACCGGACGCAGGTCGCAGGCGCGCCCGTTGCTCGAGCTTTTTGTCGACTCGGCACCACCGGCGACGTGGAGCAAAGAGATCGAGCGGGTGCGCGCCTTGCTGGCCGCGGAGGGAACGCAATGAGTTTCAAGTCGGAGATTTTCGAGCAGCCCGAGGTTCTGGCTCGGCTTCTGAGCACGCAGAAGGAACCGGTCCTGGCCATTGCCGAAGCGGTGCGCCGTCGGCAGGTGAGTGGCGTCTTCATTGCCGCCCGGGGAAGCTCGGACAATGCGGCGCTCTACGGTAAGTACCTTTGGGGCTCGCTCAACCGGTTACCGGTGGCGCTGGCGGCACCGTCGCTGTTCACGATCTACGAAACGCCTCCAAGGTTGGGAGACTCGCTGGTGGTTGGCGTCTCGCAGTCGGGCCAGTCGCCCGACATCGTCAGCGTCGTTCAGGAGGGGCGTGCCCAGGGCGCGCTGACTCTCGCGATCACCAACGAGCCGGGCTCGCCGCTGGCGGCTGCCGCGGAGCTGGTGCTCGACACGGCGACCGGCCCGGAGCTCGCCGTTGCCGCTTCCAAGACCTACACCGCCCAGCTTCTGGCCATCGCCTTGCTCTGTGCCACGGTGGCGGCAGATGGCGAGCGCCTGTCCGAGCTGGAACGCCTTCCCGACCTGGTGCGCGAGGTCCTGGGGCTGGACGAGGCGATTCGTGCGGTCGCCGAACGCTATCGCTACATGCAGCATTGCGTGGTGCTGGGCCGTGGCTTCAACTACGCGACCGCCTACGAGTGGTCGCTCAAGCTCAAAGAGCTGACCTATGTTGTGGCCGAGCCCTACTCGCCGGCGGATTTTCAACACGGGCCGGTGGCGATCGTTTCGGGCGGCTTTCCCGTTCTCGCGGTGGCTCCGAGCGGGCCGGTGTTCGAGGACGTCCTGGCGCTTGTCGAGTCGTTGGCGCGCGAGCATCGCGCCGAGTTGCTGGTGGTGTCGAACGAGGACAGGGCGCTCGAGCTGGCGCAGACGGCCATCCGTTTGCCGCAGCAGCTGCCGGAGTGGCTGAGCCCCATCGTCGGCATCGTGCCGGCGCAAGTGTTCTGCTATCACTTGACGCGGGCGATGGGCCACGACACCGAGAGGCCCCGGAGGCTCGCCAAGGTCACGCGCACCTGGTAGAGAGGCCGCGCGTCTTGCAGCGTGCGACGCCGGTGGGGCGATCGATTCCGTGGGAAGAGTCAGTCCCCGGACGAGGCCGCGGTTCCCACCTCGAGCACCCGCCGGGCCGCCGCCAGTTCCTCGGCGTCTAGCTTCTTGGCCGCCTTGTCTCGGAGCTTGGCCGCCTTGGGGTAGCCCTGCGCCGCCGCCAGGCTCGCGTAGACGTAGGCCTGCGCGTAGTCGGGGCCGCCGCCTTCTCCCTTGAAATACATGTTGGCGGCGCCGAACTGGGCGCTGGTGCTTCCGCCTTGGGCCGCTTTTCGATACCACTCGAGCGCCTTGGCATGGTCCTTTCCCACCTGGATGCCCTCGTGGTACATGACGGCGAGAAACTCCTGAGCCGGGGAATGGTTCTGTTCAGCCGCCATCGCCATCCAGCGGTAAGCCTCTCGGTTGTCGCGCGGATAGTGGATGCCGCGGTTGTAGAGCTGACCCATCTGGAACTGGGCTTCGGCGATGCCGCCTTCCGCCGCCTTACGCATCCAGGTGGCGCTTTCGATGTCGTCCTGGGGGACGCCGAGGCCAGTGCCGTAGAGCATGGCGAGATTGAAGCAGGCTCCGGCGTGGTTCTGCTTGGCGGCGGCGGCGATCCAGCGCGCGGCTTCCGAATCGCTTCGCTGGACGCCTTCGCCGCGGGCGTAGAGCAAGCCCAGCTGGTTCTGCGCTTCGGCCGATCCCTGGTCGGCGGCGGTCTTCAACTCCTCGATGCTGCCCTGAGCGATTACGTTTGCCGGAACCAGGGCGAGGGCAAGAAGCGCGTGAACAACTCTCATTCCGACTCCTCCTTGCAAGGCCGGCCAATAGTACAACGGGCGTGGCTCCGGACGGCCGCCCAACGGCGTGGTATACGCTTTCTGGCTTCGGACCGCCAAGGAATCCACGGAGGCGGGAGATGCGAGGCGAAGACCAGATGAGAAGAGAGCTTCTGACTCGAGTGACGATAAGCTTGTTTGTGTGGACTGCGCTGGCGGGTGGCGCCCAGGAAGGTCCGCCGGACGACTATCTGTTCAGCGAAGTGATCGACGTCCGGCTGGTCAACGTAGAGGTCTGGGTGACCGACGCCAAGGGTACTCCCGTGTCGGGTCTGTCGGCGGCGGACTTCGAGATCCTCGAGGACGGCCGACCGGTCGAGATTTCTTATTTCGCCGAGATCCGCGAGAGCGTGCCCGTGGCGCCCACACCCGCGGTCGACGCCCGCGAGGTCCCGCCGGCGCCGCAGATCGCTGTCCCACCTGATCCCAGCCATCTGGTGGTCTATTTCGACGAGCTCCACTTGAGTCCCGCGGGCCGCCGTCGGGCGATCAAGGATCTGTCGAATTTTTTGGTCGACAGGAAAGTGCCGTCGGAGCGGGTACTCATCCTGAGTCAGGACCGCGACCTGAGGACCGAGGCCACTTTCGGCTCGACCTGGGGCGAGCTCGATGCGACTCTAGAGCGAGTCGCCAAGGCGCTGCCCCGTGGCGGCGGCAGGGAGGCCCAAAAGCGGCTGGCGATCCGCAATCTCCAGGACACCTGGAAATGGGCGCGAGAGGTGGCGGCCAGCAGGCCGGGCTCCGACGCCGGCGAGGCCATCTGCGACCTCTTTGTTCCCCGGGCTGTGCCCGAGGTGGAGATCTACGCCGCCGAGAGCCGCGAGCGGATCGCGGTCACCCTCGATCATCTGGGCAGCACGGCCGCCTTTCTGACCGGTGTGCCGGGGGTGAAGACGCTGATCTATGTCAGCGATGCGCTGGAACGCGCCCCGGGCACGGATCTGATCAAGTTCGTCTCGGATCTCTGCCCGGTAAACACGAATACGCCGATGTTCTTGCTGTCTGACGAGTTGAGCCAGGAGTTCCGCCGGTTGACCCGCCACGCCAATGCCAACCGGGTGACGATCTATTCGCTCCAGGCCAGCGGCCTGGCGGGCAACTTCCTGATCGGCGCCGAGCAGGCCGGTCTGGAATCGCCCGGGATCCTGGGTTCCTTCGACGTTGCCCTCCGGATGTCCGAGCGCGAGGGGCTCTCGACACTGGCGGCCGAGACCGGCGGCCGAACGATCTTCAACACCAACAATTTCGAAGACGACTTTCGGCAGATCGCCCTGGAGATGTCGAGCTACTACTCGCTGGCCTACGAGCCGCCGCACCGAGGCGACGAGCGCGAGCATGAGATCGAGGTGCGGGTGAAGAGCAAGAACCTGCGGGCCCGCCATCGGCGCGGCTACCGCGACAAGAATCCGGATGTGCGCATGACAGAGCGTCTGCAGGGGGCCGTCTATCTGGGCCTGGTGGACAACCCGCTGGACGTGCGGCTGGGAGCCGGGACGGTCAGTGGCGGCGCCAAGGGCGGCATGATCTTTCCCCTGCACATTCTCCTGCCCGCCGACAAGATCGTGTTTCTTCCCCAAGACGAGGGCGTGGTCGCGCAGTTGAGTGTCCAGGTCTCCACTCGCAACACCCAGGATCAGAAAGGGATCTTCGACCACCGCGCCTACCGGATCAACTGGAAGACCGCGTCCGATCAAGAGCTCGTCTCGCTGGCCGTGGATCTGGAAGTTCCGCCGGGCGTGCATCTGGTAGCCGTCGGCGTGCGCGACGATGCGACCCGCGAGACCTCGTTCGTCTCGACAACCGTCGAAGTTCACGGCGTAGCACCCGCGTCCGGAGCGGGTTAAAAGGGTTAAAA
>JAOTZA010000298.1 GCA_029861655.1 Acidobacteriota bacterium
GGTTCGCGTAGCGATGGCATCCAGCAGGTCTCGGCGGCCCTGGACCGGCGCATAACGGTGCATCCCGGGATGTTCCCTGACCGAGAGATCCTCCATCCGCGCGCCGACGGCGGGCTCCATCCAGGTGTCGCCGATGTGGAAGGGGTAGACCTCGCCCTCATAGCTTGCCAAACGATGAGCGAGGCTCGAATAGACCGAGCCCGGCATGCGGGCAATGGTCGGCGCGATCTCGGGGTATTGCGGCACCGGGTCGTTTCTATCGCGATCGGGGCGCCGGCTCAACCTGGCACTGCGTGGCGGAGTCGAGTGGCCGGCTATCCGCCGCCACTGGTACCACCGGCGGCGGCGATCAATGCAATTCCGTGGGCGGCGGGAACGCCAAGATTCGAGCCGCCAAACTCGGGGAGGATGGCTTCGTTGACGGCGACCACTCGACCGGTGAGATCGAGCACCGGACCACCGCTACCTCCTTGAGTCGTTTCGGCGTCGTAGACGATGGCTGCTGTGGTGACCTGAGCGACAATGCCGCGGCTTGCAAGGGGAGAGATATGGCCGCCTTTCGACAGCTGCTCGGCGATCGACCAGAAGTCCGCGCCCTGGCTCGTCAGCACCTGGTCGACGAGCGAGCGATCCGCACGAGCGAGGAACGCCCGCATCCCAGCGGGGTAGCCGAGAACGAAGACTTCATCACCGGGCGCAGGTTGCTTGGCGGCAAACTCGAGCGGAGGGATTTGGGCTGTGACCCCGCTACAGCGCAGCAGGGCAACGTCCGCCGTATCGCTGGCGGCAACGAGCGCGACCTCGAAGGGATTGCTGACACCTGGGAGATAGCCGACAAAGCGACGCATCACCGGAACGAAACCCTGGGCCTGAAGCCGGCGGGCTGAGTCGTCGTAGTCCCACGGTAGCGCGACGTGACGATTGGTCATCAGCAGTCCGTTCGCATCGATGACAAAAGCCGTGCCGGTGTAGAGCGACTCGACGAGTGGGCCGTTTCCCTCGAAGCCTATTCTTGGGCCGTTCGGGCCGCCCGGGCCGTCGGGGCCGAGGTTGATAACGCGAAGCGGCCGCTTGGTTTCGGGTTCGACAAACCCATACGACCCCTGAAGGAAGATCACGCTCCGCGAAGCGGTGCTGATGACTCGGGAACTGGCCTGCGAGCGGATCTCGAGCGCCTCCAGGCGCCGGCCGGCTTCGCTCAATTGTCCCTCCACCTCGGAGCGAGCTTCTTCGAGATCCTCGATACGCACAAACCCGCTGTCCGAGCTTTCCAAAAGCTCTGAGACGCCGCTGAGCCGGGTAGTTTCGGCCGCCAGCCGTTTCTCGAGCTGTCGGCCGCGGATCGCGAGAAACGCCGTGCTGGCCACCAGCAGGGTCAACGCCGCGAGGACCAGGGCGCGAAAGACGGGAGCGGTCTGGGTCGCCAACTCGCGCGGGGCTCCCGCGAGCATAAGGGCCGCACGCCCCAGCGGCGCCGATGTCGTGGTGCGGGCGCAGTCGAGACAGTCGTCGAAAATCTCGGCAACCGACTTGAAGGCTCCGCTTCCGGGAGGGTAGAGACGGAAACGCAGCGTCGGACCGCCACTGGCGATCTCCAAGAGGTCCCCCGAGGACAGGATCAAACGGTCGACGGCTTCGCCATTGACCCATATCGGCTGATTGTCCGCCGCCACGATCTCGTAGCTGACGCCGCGGCGTTCCAGCCGCGCATGATGAGGGGCTATCGGACCGTCGCTGGCGGGGACCCGGATATCCGCACTCTTCGCCGTGCCGATGTCTATCTGATCGCCGCTCAGACGCAGTGTCGTTCCACGGCGCTCGCCTGAAAGAAAGACGATGAGCGCTATCGGCCGATTGTGAACTGGGGTCTCGGTGGCGATCGAAGGGTCTCTTGGCACGGCGGGTGTCATGTTACTCCTCGGACGTGGATCCGGCCTGGGGGTTGGCACAAAGCGAGCCGGCCGGAGCCTTGGGCACTCCGGCCGGGGTCGCCCGAACCGCTGGATCCGGCCGGCGAGTCGCTACTTGTTGTGGGCTTCGAGCAAGATCTCTATATCGACCTCGCCACCGACGACCATGGTGGCCGCCCAGTTGCCGACGCCGACGCCGAAGTCCGATCGTTCAATCGCGGTGGTGGCCTTGAAGCTTGCGACTTCCTTCGTGCCGCCGAGCATGGCTTGCATCTGCTCCGGGATCATCTGATTCCCGAGCAGCGCGATCGGCAGCTCAACCGGATGCGATCGGCCCTTGATCGTCAAGGGCCCGGAAGCCACGAGCTGGTTCTCTCCAGTCCTACGGACCGAGGTGCTCTTGAACGTCATGTATGGGTGCTCTTCGGTCTCGAACCAATCCGCCGAACGCAGGTGCTCGTCGCGTTTCTCGTTACCCGTGTCGAGGCTGGCGACCTTGATGCGCGCCTCCACCGAGCTGTTTTCGGGGTTCTCGGCGTCGTAGGCGAGGTCGATCTCGTATTCCTTGAAACTTCCCGAGACCGGAGTAAAGAAATGGTTGACCGAGAAGTTGATCTCGGTGTGGGAGGTGTCGGGCGACCAGCCCGTGGTTTCGGATGCGGTCGCGTTCGGCACCGGCAGGGCCGCCACAGCCGCGAGCAGCACTGCCGCCGGGAGCCATTTGCGGACGCTGGCCCAACTGTGATTGGGGCTTTCTGCGTAGGTTGTCTTTGTCATTTCGGTTTCTCCTTTCGGTGTTGTTTCCGTCTTTCCGGGGCCGACGATCGGCGCCGGATCAGTCGGTGAGTGCGCCACGCCGGCGCTTTCTTACACCGTGGCGAGAATCAGCCGTCGTCGCTGGAATCTTGGAGCGGGCCCAGAATCGACTCGCGCAAGCGGCCCAGGGCGTCGGTGTCCGTCGGCTCTTCACCGCTTGGGCGCCGCGCTGCCACGCCAAGGGCGCGGATTTGCCGGGAAAACCTCCTGCAGTGTCCACACATCAGCAGATGAAGCCGGATTGCGAGGCGCCGGCGCCAGTTGGCGGTTTCGAAGGCATCGGCTGCTACCGCTCGAGAGACTTGCTTACAATTGGGCATGGTGGTCGTCATCCCTGCGCCCAGCGGTTCTCCAGGCATTCGCGAAGCCTGTTGCGGGCGCGGAAGAGCATCACTCCGAGGTTAGTGGCTGAAACCTCGAGAATCTTACAGATCTCACCTGTCGATAGACCCTGGATCTCCCGAAGAACGAAAGCGAGGCGTTGTTTGTCGGGTACGGCGTCGAGACAACCGTCGATTTCCACGCTTGTTTGCTTGGCCAGAAACTCTTCCTCGGGACCCCTTGGAGGTCTTGTCCAGCTGCTTTTTTCGTCGAACCGGCTCTCGAACACTTCGTCGATGTCATCCATCCGACGATCCCTGGCGAATCCTCGTCTCGCCTCCTGGAGCTTGCGATAGAGGATGCCGAAGATCCAGGTGCGTACGTGTGAGCGTCCCTCGAATCGTGGTGCAGTCTCGATAAACGTGGCGAAGGTGTTCTGTGTGACTTCCTCGGCTTGATGGACATCGAGTCCCGCTCCGCGGGCAGCCCGCAGGATCTGACCGAGATAGGCGTCGACGACGAGGGCGAGAGCTTCGCTGTCACGAGCGCGGATTCGCGAAGCCAGATCGGGGTCATCCAAGAGCTGTGGCATGAGTACGTCGGTCGGTGTGTAAGAAGGCGGCGCTTCTTCTCACTCACCTGCTGAGAGCAGGTCGAACGCGCCGGGCTGGTTCCTCCGAATATACGAACGGAGCCGCCACCGAGATTTCTAGACGCGGGAGTTTGCTCGATGAGCGTCAAAGAAAGCAAAGAAGCCAGAGAAACAACAGACAGCGTGCTGCCGTTCATTGTGGCCATACATGAGCTAGCTCGCGGTTACGCCTTTCTCGTCAAGGGCCATCCGATGCCCATGCTGGCACGGGTTCTTTGGGAGCTCACCGTAGGTTTGCCCGGTGATCTCGTAGGGTCCTGGAACTACAATCGGTTTGGGACCAAGGTGCAACACATCACGCTCGGCTATCGTTTCAACCCCGGCAGAGTCGGGCGGGAAGAACAGAGAGGAGTTCGGATTCCGTTGCATAGAAAGGCACATCATTGAGCCGAGCCACAAGC
>JAOTZA010000044.1 GCA_029861655.1 Acidobacteriota bacterium
CGCTTGGGCAATGTTGTAGCGCTTTGCAAAGTTTTCCGGTGAGACTTGGAAATGAATCTGGAAGCTCGTGTTACAGGCCTCGAGCATCACGTTGTCGTGCTGCAGGATGAGCTCGTCGCGGCCTTTGATGCGGAAGTGGAAGCGGCCCCCGCGCAACCTGCTCATCGCCTTGTTGAGAGCGTAGTACCTGGGCATCGGAGTCATGCTGTCGAGACCCAAATCGGCGACTTCGAGGGTCGGTAGAATGCCGATCAGAATGACTCTGGCGCCCTCGGCTTCCGCCGCCTCGCGAACCTCGTTCAGGAGCTCAACGAGCTCGTTTTCGGTCCTTCGGAAGCAATCGCCGCCGAGTTGAACCGGGTCGAGATTGAACTCGAGGTTGAATTTTCCGAGTTCGGTGGTCAGACGCGGGTCCGCGAAGCGCTCGAGCACCTCGAGCGCCAGCGGCGCCGGTCGGGAGGTCGCTCCCACCAGGAAAAGCTCCTGCTCGGCGCCCATCCGGGTGACCCCCGACTCGACAACGCCGTCCCGCAGCATCTGCTCCAGAGCCCGCAGATCGGTCAGCAGCTTGGCGGTGAACTCGCGCAGGCCGCTCCCGTTGGCGTTCCGTTGAATGTCGTGCTCGCCCATAATCCGCCGGCCTCGACAACCGGGCAGTACAAACCGTTGGTTGAGTAGATGTTAGACCCACGCGCCCGACCTGCCAAGTCGCGTCGCGGCGGCGGCGAGGCGAAGAACGTGCCTCCCTTTGCTAGGCGGCTGCCGACAGTTCTTTGAGTTCCGCGAGGATCGCTTGCAGAATCTTCTTGCCGTCGCCAAAGACCATCATCGTGTTGTCGCGTTCGAAAAGCTCGTTCTTGATTCCCGCGAATCCGGGGCTCAGGCTGCGCTTGATCATCAGCACCGTCTGAGCCTCAAAGACCCTGAGGATTGGCATTCCGTGGATCGGGCTGTCCGGATCGGTCTCGGCCGCCGGGTTAACGACGTCGTTGGCACCTACGACGATCACCGCGTCGGTCGTCCTCATCTCCGGGTTGGCCGCATCCATCTCGATCAGCTTCTCGTAGGGAACATCGGCGTCGGCGAGAAGAACATTCATGTGGCCCGGCATGCGGCCCGCGACAGGGTGAATCGCGTAGGTGACCTTCGCCCCATGGCTCTCGAGCAGGTCCGCGAGTTCGCGGGCGGCATGCTGGGCCTGAGCGACGGCGAGACCGTAGCCGGGTACGATGACGACCGATTCCGCCGACTCTAGAACCATCGCGGCCTCCTCGGCCGAGTAGGAACTGACGTTCTGGTACTCGCTATCGTCGCCGGCCGCTGTTTCGCCAAAACCGGAAAACAGGACATTGCCCAGCGAACGGTTCATAGCTACGCACATGATCTGCGTCAGGATGAGGCCGGAGGCGCCAACCAGTGCGCCGCTGATGATCAGGACATTGCTGCCGAGGACAAAACCGGTTGCAGAGGCGGCCAGCCCGGAAAGCGAGTTCAAGAGCGAAATCACCACCGGCATGTCGGCACCGCCGATCGGGATTACCATCAGGATTCCGACGATCAGACTGACCGCCGCGACCACCAGGCAGGCCAGCCGCGTGGCGTCGGAGTCGGTGGTGAAAAAGGCCAGCGCCCAACCGGCGACGGCCACTCCCAGAACGAGCACCGCATTGACGTAGTGTCTGCCGGGAAGCATGATCGGTCGACCACGTAGACGACCGCTGAGTTTCAGAAAGGCTACGACGCTACCGCTGAAGGTGACGCAGCCGATAAGAAAAGACAAGAAGACAGTGACTGCGGCGCTGCCGCCGAGGGTTGCAGCCACGGTTGCCGTCGTGTTGGATTCGATCAGTTCGAGCCATAGCACGGAAGCCGCCACCAGCGCCGAAGCGCCACCTCCGAATCCGTTGAAGAGAGCGACCATCTCGGGCATTGCCGTCATTTGAACCCGGACCGCGGCAATCGCTCCGATGGTGCTGCCCACCGCGAGGCCGGCGACGATCCAGCGGTAGTCGATCGAACCCAATTCGAGCAAGGTGGTGGCGACGGCGATCAACATGGCCAGTGCGGCCAGGGCGTTTCCACGACGTGCGGTTCGCACTCGAGTCAGGCCCTTCAAGCCGACGATAAAAAGCACCGCCGAGACGAGATAGAGAAGTGAGAAGACGTCGGATTTCATGATGGAGCTCGTCTATGACTTGCGCTTGCGACCGAACATGCCGAGCATGCGGTCGGTGACCAGAAAACCGCCGACGACGTTGATCGTCGCAAAAACGATGGCGACAAAGGCCAGAACGGCACTCGCGTTGAGTCCTCCCATACGGGCGGCGAAGACCGCGCCCACCAGGGTGATGCCGGAGATTGCGTTGGCCCCCGACATCAGAGGCGTGTGGAGGGTCGGTGGGATCTTGGTGATGATCTCGAAGCCGACAAAGATGGCCAGCACGAAGACGTACAATCCGATGAGTAGTGGACCGATCACGAGACGAGCTCCTTGTCTTGGCCGACGGTCGGTTGCGGAGCCGGCGATTCGGCGAAGTGAGGGTGGACAACCCGGCCGCCAAACGTAAGCAGCGTCCCGGCAAGGATCTCGTCGTCACGGTCGAGTTCGAGTGAATCCTCTCCCATCGCGTGCTCGAGCAGAGCCAGGAGGTTGCGCGCGTAGAGGACACTCGCGTCGTGTGGCATGGACGCCGCCAGATTGCTGGGGCCGAGGATCAAGACACCGTCCACATTTGTTTCTTCGTCCGCTCTCGTCAGCACGCAGTTGCCGCCGCTGCCCGCCGCCAGATCGATGATCACCGCACCCGGCTTCATCAAGGCGACCATTTCCTCGTCGAGCAAGACAGGGGGCTTCTTCCCGGGGACCTGGGCTGTCGTCACCACGACGCTTGCCGCGCCAACGTGCTGTTTCAGGATTTCGCGCTGGCGGTGGAGAAAGTCGGCGGTCATTTCCTTGGCGTAACCGCCGCCGGCGTCTCCCTTCTCCTCGGTTGGCAGCTCGATAAAGCGTCCACCGAGCGATTCGATCTCTTCCTTGACCGCAGCTCGAATGTCGGAAACCTCGACCACGGCGCCCAGTCGTTTCGCGGTCGCCACGGCCTGTAGACCTGCGACCCCGGCTCCCATGACGACGACACGCGCCGGTGGGATCGTTCCGGCGGCGGTCATCAGCAGCGGGAAGTAACGATCCAGCCGGCTCGCGGCGAGCAGGACCGCCTTGTAACCCGCGATCGACGCTTGAGACGACAGAGCGTCCATCGATTGGGCCAGCGTGGTCCTCGGCAGCAGCTCGAGGGCCAGAGAATTGATGCCCTTTTGGGCCAGCAGCGCGACCGTCTCTTTCTCACGATAGGGCGATAACAGGCCCGCGACGGTTGCGCCCTGGCGTAGTCGTCCGATTTCCTCTTCGGTCAGGGGGCCGACCTTCAAGAGCACATCGGCGTCGCCGCCGCCGGCGGCTCCGGCCTCGAGCTTGGCGCCGGCTTCTTCGTAAAGATCGTCGCCAAAACCCGACTCGACTCCGGCACCGGGTTCGACAGCAACGGTAAAGCCCAGTTCAACCATCTTGGCGACCGTCTCCGGGGTCGCCGCGACCCGGGTCTCACCGGTAGCGCGCTCTTTTGGAATGTAGATCTTCATGGCCGGACGAATACTCGCCAAGCGACGCGTCGCTGTCAAGCGCCTTCCCACCCCGGGACACGGGTCGTGGCGTGCTATTTTGAGTGGGAGATGGGTCGACCTCTTTTCATCACGTTCGAGGGTTTGGACGGAAGCGGCAAGTCGACGCATCTGAGGCGTGCGCGACGGTGGTTCGTAGAGGCCGGGATGCCGGTGATCGAGACTCAGGAGCCCGGCGGGACGCCGCTCGGGAAAGCTATCCGGGAGGTATTTCTGGATCCCGCTTGGACGAGTCTCGACGGAACCGTCGAAACGCTGATGGTCTTTGCCAGCCGCCGCCAGCATCTACTCGAAGTCATCGAACCGGCGATTGAGAGCGGCTCCTACGTCCTCTGCGATCGTTTCACCGACTCGACCTATGCGTACCAGGGATACGGTCGTGGAGTGTCCCAAGCGCTCCTGAGAAGAGCCGATGAGCTGGCCACCGGCGGCAGGACCCCGGATCGAACGTTGCTATTCGATCTGCCCGCCGAGGTGGCTCGGCGGCGGGGACACTCGCCTTCGCGCCAGCTCCGCGACGGCGGGATCGACCGGCTCGACTCCGAGGACCTCGCCTTCTACGAGCGCGTTCGCCGGGGATATCTGGCGCTGGCGGAGAGGTCACCCGAACGCTTCTTCCTGATCGACTCCTCGGGCAGCCTCGACGATACCGAGGGCAACGTTCGCCGAGCGCTGGCGGATCTGATCCCTTCGCTGGAGACCGTTCGTTGACATCGCTCGCTATCGACGCCGCTCTGGAGGTCGCCGCGGCGGGTAATCTCTACCCCGCGGTTATTCTGCACGGCGCAGATCTGGAGCGTCGGCGTGAGACGGCGCTACTGCTGGGCCGGATCCTGCTTTGTTCGGCGCCGGCCGACCGGCGGCCCTGTGAGCAATGCCGAAACTGTCGTCGCATCGTCTGGCCTGGTTCGGACGGCGGCTTCCACCCTGACTTTCAAGTTCTAGAGAGGGATCTCAAGACCGTCACTTCGGTCGAGGCGACAAAACAATTTCTGCGCGGTGCGCATGTGTCGCCCTTTGAGGCACGTGGTCAGGTGTTTGTAATCGCCAGTGCCGAGACTCTCAATGGTGAGGCGGCCAACGCGTTGCTCAAGACCCTCGAGGAACCGCCAACCAGCGCGCCACGCCATTTTCTGCTGCTGGCGCCCTCCCAGCTCGATCTGCTCCCAACGCTGCGCAGCCGGTCACTGGCGATCTTTCTGGGTACGGGTTCGCGGCCGCGAGGAGAGGATCTGGTGGTTCTTGCCGGGGAGTTATCGGCGGCGCTTTCCGCCTACTCGGAGAGTGGCAATACCGCCGAGTTGGTGGCGGCAGCTAAGATCCTCAAACAGGCCGGCAGCTTCAAGGACGCGGGTGCCAGCGAGCCCTGGGAGCGCGCGGCGTCTGTGGTGCTGCGCGCGGCGAAGTCAGCCGGACCGGACCGAGGCCGGCTCCTGCGGCTGGCTCAGGACTTGCTCGAGGCGCCACCGCTCAGGGCGCGCGGTGTCTCACCTGACCGGCTGCTAGAAGGCAGGATTCATCAGCGTCTTGCCGGTGTATCATGACGGCCTCACGCACCGACCGAGTCCTTCGGTCGCGATGATCTCGAAAAAAGGAAGAACGAGCGATGAAAGAAGAGAACAGAAAAACTGTGTCGCGACTGGGACTTCTTGTGGCGGTTTTTGGTGTCGTGCTCCTGGGCCTTTGGGCGTTTTCCGAGGGCGACCTGGCGGCGGAGGAGGCGTTGAAGGGGGCGGACGATAAGGTGTTGGCGACCGTTGGCGATCACACCGTGACTCGGCGCGAGGTGGAAGAAAAGATCGCCTCCGGACTTCGAGAACTCGAGCAGAAGCGCTACGAGATGCTCCAGCAGGGGCTCGACCTGATTGTGCGCGAGAAGATGGTCGAGCTTGCCGCCGCGGAGATGGGCATGCTACCCGAGGCGTTGGTCGAGCAGGAGGTTCAGGCAAAAATCGCCCCGGTGACCGACGGGCAGGTGGACGAGTTCTACGAGGCCAGAAAGTCGCAGATCCAGCAGCCCAAAACAGAGGTCGCGGGTCAGATCCGCGATTACCTCGAGCAACAACAGGGTGTCGAGGCGTACGCGACTTTTGTCGACGGCCTGCGCGGTAAATACAAGGTAGAGACTTTTCTCGATCCGTTACGGGTGGAGGTGGCTTCGACCGGGCCCGCAAAAGGCCCGGAAGACGCGCCCGTGACGATTGTCGAGTTCTCCGATTTCGAGTGCCCCTATTGTTCGCGGGTGGTGCCGACACTCGACAAGGTAAGTGACACCTACGGCGACAAGGTGCGAATCGTTTTTCGTCAGTTTCCGTTGTCGAGCATCCATGCAAACGCCCAAAAGGCCGCCGAAGCGTCGCTGTGCGCCAACGAACAGGGGAAGTTCTGGGAGATGCACGACTCGATGTTTGCCAGCCAGCGTGCGCTGGGGGTGGAAGCCTTGAAGAACAAGGCTACCGAGCTCGACATGGAACCCGACCGGTTCAACGACTGTCTGGACTCGAGCCGCTACGCGGAACAGGTTGCCGGGGATCTTGAAGCGGGCCAGGCCGCGGGGGTCTCGGGGACACCCGCGCTGTTTGTCAACGGCAGGTTTCTCAACGGCGCACAGCCTTATGAATCGGTTGCCCAGGTGATCGACGACGAACTGCGTCGCGCCGGTCTGTGATCGGCGCGCATCCGACGACTTCAACGGCACCTACTCACAGACGGGTTGGCTGCTAGCGGCAACCTTCGGTTTCTAGCTGCGGTGATACCCTGCTCGGCCGGCGACCGTCTAGGAGTCGCGCCAACGAGATGAGCAAGAAGAACCGGCTGCGAGCCCTGATCCTGGCTGGCGGCAGCGGTACCCGTTTCTGGCCGCTCAGCCGTCGTCGTCGGCCGAAACAGCTGATCCCGCTGGATGGAGGGCGAAGCCTCATACAGGACACGCTGGATCGGCTGGCGCCGCTGGTGGCGCCTTCCGAGGTCTGGGTATGCACCACCCGGGCACTGCTCCGAGATGTCCGGTCGCAGTTGCCGGAGGTGCCCCGCGAGCAGATTCTCGCAGAGCCGATGGGTCGTAACACGGCGGCGGCCATTGGCTGGTCTCTTCACCGGATGGGCGCGGTGGATGGTGGCGTCGCCGTTCTGCCGGCCGATCACCGGATGACCGACCCGGGCGCCTTCCGTGACGGTCTCGAAGTTGCCCACCAGGCGGTGAGAACCCACGACTGCGTCATGACGCTCGGTGTCCGCCCGACCCGCGCGGAGACTGGTTACGGCTATCTCGAGGTCGGGGAGACTCTGGGGTCGAACGCGAATGTGCGGCGTGTGTCGCGGTTCCGCGAGAAGCCCGACATCGCTACCGCAAAACGCTACTACGAGAGTGGAGATTTCTTGTGGAACGCGGGCATTTTTGTATTCCGCGACAAGCGCCTGCTGGAACTCCTCCGGGAGTTCGAACCCGAGATCGGTGGGGGCCTCGATGCGATTGCCGGTCGTCCCGAAGAAATCGACGGGCTTTACGCCGAACTTCCCGCCGTTTCTATCGACTATGCGGTGATGGAGCGTTGCTCGGATTTGGCGACGGTGGCGCTCGATTGCGGCTGGAGTGACCTGGGATCCTGGGAGGCTCTTGCGGAGGTGCTGCCGGTCGATGACGACGGGAACGCGACGCGCGGTGACGTGGTGAGCATCGAAGGAGACGGCAATGTCTTGTTTGCCGACCAGGGCACGATCGCCGTTGCCGGTGTATCCGACCTAGTTGTGGTGCGCACCCGAGACGCGGTTCTCGTGGTACCCAAACAGCAGTCGCAGAAGGTCAAGCAGATCGTGGAGCTGCTCGAGAAGAAGTCGCGGCGGGATCTTCTCTAGCAGCCTCCATGGTGTCGCCTAGTGTCATCGTGGCCACGTCGTCGATCGAGCCGACGCCGATGGCTCGTGCCGTCGATCTCGACGACTTGATCCCTGGAGCCACTCCTTGGGAGCTCGAGATCGGATTTGGGAAAGGGCGCTATCTCCTGGAGCGCGCCGCCTCAAGGCCCCAAACGAGGTTTGCTGGAATCGAGGTGGCCTCCAAGTACTTTCGGCTGGTGGCGAAGAGAATCCGTAGACGCCGGCTTTCCAATGTGATCGTGCTTCGCGGCGAGGCCCTTTATCTGCTGTCGGCGATGCTACCGGCGGGTTTTGCGCGGGCCGTGCATGTGTATTTTCCCGACCCCTGGCCCAAGAGCCGCCACCAGAAAAGGCGGCTTTTCGAGGCCGACACGCTCGACCTTCTGCTGCGAACCCTGGAGGTGGGTGGAAAGCTCTTCTTTGCCACCGATCATCTCGAGTACGGTGACACGGTTCGCACGCTTCTCGAGTCACACCCGGGGATCCGACTGAGAGTGCGTGAGCGGGGTTGGGAAGACGGTCCACGCACCAATTACGAAGCGAAGTACGTTCGGGAGGGTCGCCCCATCTGCCGCTTCGAGATCGAGCGCTCGGCGACATCCTTGGCGGAGCTTCTTCACCCGGAGGGCGCAGCGAAGATCCTTTCGGCGGCCGCGAGTAGGGAGTGATGAACCGCCTCTCAGCGCTTCGCCCGTACTTCGCCCGTTACCCGCGCAAGCTGGTTCTGGGCCTCCTTTCCATCCTGCTGTCTGTCTCGGTGGGCCTGGCGGCCCCGATCGTCATCGGCGGCGCGGTCGACGCGTTCGCCGCCCAGGTGAGCACGGCGCTGTTGCTGCGCTACGGGCTTCTGCTGGTGGCGATCACCGCGTTTCAGGGACTCTTCAACTTTGCGCAGCGAATGCTCCTGGTCACCTTGAGCCGCGATATCGAGTACGACCTCCGCAATGACTATTTTGCTCACCTCGAGTCTTTGCCGCGCACTTTTTTTCATGGCTGGCATACCGGTGACCTGATGGCGCGCGCGACCAACGATCTTCAGGCCGTTCGCATGCTCTGCGGTCCGGCGATCATGTACGGTGCCAACACGGTCTTCGCTGGCTGTGGGGCCCTCTTCTTCATGCTGCGAATCGACGCGCGGTTGACGGTTCTAGCGCTTTGCGCCATGCCGCTGGTCGCGGTCGCCACTCAGGTCTTCGGGCAGAGAATCCACCACCATTTCGACAGAGTTCAAGAGCAGTTCTCAGCCCTGTCGACCCGTGTCCAAGAGAACCTCGCTGGTCTTCGTGTAGTGCGCGCCTACGCCCGTGAGGAGTCGGAAATGCGGAGGTTCGAGGCCCTCAATACCGAGTATGTCGAACGGAATCGCCGGCTTATTCGATGGACGTCGGCATTTCACCCGTTGCTTCAGCTGTTGGTTGGTGTCGGCTTTGTCGCGGTGCTTTGGTACGGCGGCACACAGGTTTGGCGTGGTGCGATCACGGTCGGCCAGTTTGTGTCATTCAACTTCTTCCTCACAAAGCTGGTCTGGCCGATGATTGCCATCGGCTGGGTCATCAACTTGGTGCAGCGTGGCTCGGCGTCGCTGGGACGGATCAACGATGTGCTCGAGGTCGAACCGGAGATCCGCGATGTGCCACCGCTCTTTGATGATGCCGTGATCCGGGGCCGGATCGAGATTCGCGGGCTGACCCTCACCTACCCGGGAGAGAAGACGCCGGTGCTCTCCGACATCGAGCTCGAAGTCGAGGTTGGCCGAGTGGTCGCGTTTGTCGGCCGCACCGGTGCCGGTAAGAGCACGTTGCTGTCGTTGCTGCCCCGTCTGGTCGATCCGCCCGAGGGTGCGTTGTTCGTAGACGGAATCGATAGTCATCGTTTGCCACTCGCCAGGTTGCGGGGCGCCATGGCCGTGGTTCCGCAAGAGACCTTTCTGTTTTCCGCTTCGGTGCGAGACAACATCGCCCTTGGGAGACCGCATGCAAACGAGGAGGAGATTCGAGAGATGGCTCGCCTGGCGGGGCTCGGATCGGACCTCGAGACCTTCCCAAAGGGGCTCGAGACAATGGTCGGGGAGCGCGGGATCACTCTTTCCGGAGGTCAGAAACAGAGAGTCGCTCTGGCACGAGCGCTGCTCCGCGACCCACGGATCCTGCTTTTAGATGACTGTCTATCGGCGGTCGATGCCGAGACCGAAGAGGAGATTCTGGAGAATCTGCGGACGGTCTTCGCCGGTCGAACGGTTCTGCAGGTCTCGCACCGGATCTCGGCGGTGCAAGCCGCGGATCGGATCTTTGTGTTGGAGCGCGGTCGTATCGTTGACCGCGGTCGCCACCATGAGCTCGTCCAAAGGCCCGGGCTCTACGCCGATCTCCACCGGCGCCAGCAACTCGAAGAGGAACTGGCGACGGCCTAGACTCGAGAATCTCTCGCGGTGGTTCGGCATTCCTGCGTGAAGGCGTCCGAGGTCCTTGCCGGTGGCTCCGTCCCTCCCGAGCGCCGGCTCATGGCCCGCACCGGTCACTTCTCGCCGCTCGGCATTTGTGAGTCTTGTGGTCTCCGAAGGCTGCTTGATTGCTCGCACCTCGCGAGCCAAGTCTCGCGATTAGGCGCTCGCTAGGCGGGCTATTCGCCGACCTCGGTTTGGACGGAGTCCACCGGCAGATACCGCCCGTGTCTCGATCTACCGGCCGGGATTCTCTGAGAGCTCTCGAAGCGAGCGAGCTGTACGACGGCCGGCCGGGGGCTCTACCAGGGACGTTTGACCGAGCGCGTGTCGCGGACCGCCGAATTCTACGATCGATCCGGCGCGAGGTCTACCGAGGCGCGTGTCTCTTGGTAGCGGGAGTCAGAGTTGCACGCGCCGTGCCCTGAAGAGACTCCGGCCGGCCGTGCAACTCGCGAGCGCTCCTTGCTGTTTTCAGGCCGCGGCGAGACAATTTCGGAGAAGAAGGGAGAGAAGCGATGCGCGTCGTGGTCACCGGTGGGTCGGGTCTGATCGGTCGGGCTCTGGTCGAAAGCCTGTTGCGAGATGGTCACCAGGCGGTGATCGTGAGCCGGAATCCGAAAGGGCTCGGCGATCTACCCGGCGGAGTAGAGACCGCAGAGTGGGACGGTCGCACCGCCCAGGAGCTGGCGCCGGTGCTCGAAGGGTCTGACGCCGTGGTGCATCTGGCCGGCGAGAGCATTGCCTCGGGTCGCTGGAGCGAAGCGCGAAAGAAGCGTATCCGCGACAGCAGGGTGATCGGAACCGCGGCCGTGGCGGCTGCTCTCCGAGCCGTATCGCAGAGACCGGGTGCTCTGTTGCAGGGCTCCGCGGTCGGTTTCTACGGCCCGCGGGGCGACGAAGAGATCGCCGAAGATCATCCGGCTGGCAGCGATTTTCTCGCCCGCACCTGCGTCGATTGGGAAGATGCCGGGGCACCGGCGGAGACTCTGGGCATGCGCCGGGTGCTGCTACGCACGGGTGTGGTTCTGGCGCGCGAGGGTGGCGCGCTGTCGCGAATCGCCCTTCCTTTTAGACTGTTTGCCGGCGGCGCAGTGGGCGGAGGCCGGCAGTGGTTTCCGTGGATTCACATCGACGACCAGGTCGGGGCGATTCGTTTTCTTCTCGATCACTCGGGGGCCTCGGGAGCCTTCAATCTCACCGCACCCGGCGCGGTGACCAACCGTGATCTCGGGAAGTTGATGGGAAGAGCCCTTGGGCGCCCTTCCTTTGTCCCGACTCCAGGTTTCGCGCTGAAGATCGTCCTGGGGGAGCTGGCGACCCTCGTCCTCGACGGGCAGCGAGCGGTTCCTGGGCGGCTCGTGGAGCACGGCTACGGTTTCACTTTTCGCGAGCTCGGGCCGGCGCTCCAGGCTCTGCTGGACTGAGGCGTCGGAGGCGGAATCATGGTCGAGGCAATTCGGCAGGGCGACATCCCCGGGGTTCAGCTACGGCGGCGACGGTTGCTCCCCGGCACACCACCCTCGGAGGCTTGGACCTGGCTGGTCGAGCCAGCAAAACTCCAGATGTGGCTCTGCGAGCGGGCGAAAGTCGACCTTGGTCCGAGCGGTGGCCTCGAGTTGGGAAGCGGCGGGTTGTCGGAAGAAACCCTCGAGAGTGGCGCGACCCTCGAGCTCGAACCGCCGAGGCGGTGGATTCTCTCGTTTCGTGCCGAGGAATGGAGCGTTTCCACCCGCCTCACCTTGCAGCTCTCGCCTTCCGGTGGCGGGACCGAGGTGATGGTTCTGCAACAGGGTTTCCAGGCCCTGCCGCTCTCCGACGGTCTGACGATCTGGGAGGCGAGCCGTCGTCGCTGGGAGGCGGCGCTCGATCGGCTGGCGGCGGTGGCGGAGACTTCGTAGCGGCAGCTGCTACCACGGGCTGCTAGGACGGCCAGCGGCGACCGAGCTCGGTGGCGACTTCGCCTTGGATCCTCTCCGGCGTATAGACGCGGAATCTTTCGATTCGCGCCAGATGACGGATGAACTGAGAGGCCTCTTCCATCGGCTGCAGCCGCCCGTCGCGCCTGCGCACCAGGACCCGGCTCTGGCCCAGACGATGAGGGTCCTTGGCTGAATTCGAGACCAGGATGTTGTCGCTCCCAAAGCGGTCCCGCAGGGCCGGCAACAGCGCTTCGAACCGCTCCCGTTCTGCCGAGCTCAAGTGTTCTTCGGTCTCGAACGCCAGCGGGTAATGGAGCCGTTGGACGATCGCTAGTGCATGCACGCTCTGGCTGACTCTCATGGCCGCCATGGTCGAAACGTCGTCGTCAGCCAGAAAACCCTCCGGGTCGCTCGACCAGAGCTGGCCTTTCTCTTCCAACCACTCGTTGAAGTGAAGCTCGAGGGCCTTGCCGGTGAGGTTGAAATAGACCTGGGTGAACATGTAGTAACGCGCCATGACCAGGGCTTCGAGCGCGTGGACGCCCCCTTCGTCGACGCCCAGACCCCAACCCCCTGTCTGCGGGTCTTCGATTGGGGTTACGGTCTCGAGGATACGGGCCAAATCGAAACTGCCGTAGCGCACCCCGCAGTAGAGACTGTCTCGGAGAAGATAGTCCATCTTGTCCACGTCGAGCTCGCCCGAGATCACCTGGGACAAAAGGCGTTGTTTTGGAGCCTCGGGTTTGCCCAGCAGCGTCACCACGTCGTCGGCGGTGAGACCGTTACCGTGGCGATCGAAGATCTCACCAATCTCGGCAAGACCAAGCAACCGGCGGGTCATCTCCTCGTGATCGATGCCGTCTTCAAAAAGGTCCTCCGCCGAGTGGCTAAAAGGGGCGTGGCCGATATCGTGGACGAGCGCCGCCACTCGGACGGCACGCCGGTCTCGGCTGCGGCGATCGGGCTCGAGGAGGTCTCCGCGTCGCCCCGCCAGGGCGTCGTAGACCTTGCCAGCCAACTCCATGGCGCCGAGGACGTGGCTAAAGCGGCTGTGTTCGGCTCCCGGGAACACCAGATAGGCGAAGGCGAGCTGGTGGATCGATCGCAGCCGCTGCAGTGGCCGACTGTTGATCAGCGCCTGCTCGAGCGGATCCGCGTGAATAAAACCGTGGATCGGGTCGCGGTACGAAAATGGCACGGGCTGCTAAACGGCGGCTTCTTCGTCGATCCCAGTCTCGCCTTCCGACTTGGCGATGATCGCGGCCCCGCACGAGTCGCTGAAGATATTGACCGAGGTTCGGTACATGTCGAGCGGTCTGTCGACGGCGAGCATGGCACCTACGATAGCTTCGACCTCGGGGCCTCGGAGATTGACCGCGTCGAGAACGATAAAGATGACAACGAGCCCCGCCGAGGGCACCGCCGCGGCTCCAACCGAGGCGAGCAGCGCGGTCAGGACGACGACGAGCTGAGCCGACAGGCTCAGATCGACCCCGAGAACCTGCGCCACGAAAAGCACGCCGGCGCACTCGTAGAGGGCCGTGCCGTCCATGTTGACTGTTGCTCCCATCGGCAGAACGAACGACGATGTTCGATTGGAGACACCGACGTTCTTCTCCACATTCTCGATCGTTACCGGCAGAGTCGCCGCGGATGAACTGGTGGAGAACGCCATAACCAGGGCTTCGATCATGTTGGCGAAATGAACACGCGGCTTGATTCTTCCCAGCAGCACCAGAACCAGTGGCAGGGTGACAAAGAGATGGAAGGTCAACCCCACGGCGATGGTGAGCATGTAGAGCCCCAGCGCTTTGAACGACTCCAGGCCCGAACTGCCGACCAGGCGGGTGATCAAGCCGAAGACACCGATCGGCAGAAAAACGATGACACCCGCCGTGAGCTTCATCATCGCCTGAAAGCCGGCGTTGAAAAGAGTCACCAGGGGTCTGCGATGCTCCTCGGGAAGGACGGCGATAGCCATTCCGAGGACGATGCAAAAGAAGATCACGGCCAGCATGTCGGGTTTGGAGGCCGCGGCGATGAAGTTTGGCGGCACGATGTCGATCAGAATGTCGATCGGCGAGCTGGGAGTCGACAACTCCGGCAGGCTGGCCTGTGCGGCTCCACCGATATTGGCGCCTGCCCCGGGCTGAATGATGTTGACCGCGGCCAGCCCGGCAAAGATCGCCAGAGCGCTGGTGAGGACGTAGTAGCCCAGTGTCTTCGAGAACATACGGCCGAGGCTGCGGGCGCTGCCAATCGACGCAACACCGGAAACGATCGAGGTGAAGATGAGCGGCACGATGATCATCCGCAGTAGGCGAATGAAGAGCGTGCCGAGCCAGCCCACCTTGGGAACGATCGCCTCTCCACCCGCGAGTCCGGCGACGATCCCCGCGGCCATGGCAATGAGCACCTGCCAGTGCAGACGCCGGTACCAGGGCTGTGGGGTCTTTTTGGCTACCACGAACTGCCCGACCCTACGGTATTGGAGACCCGTCTGCAAACGGCCTCAGCGGCCTTCTAACGCGGCGAGCAGTTCGCCGATGGTAGCTCCGCCGGGTGGAACGCGAAGGCCGGGAGCGATCTCAAAGAGCGGCCGAAGATAAAAGAGACGCTCGGCGAGTCGGGGGTGTGGCACGGTGACGGCCGGCTCGTCGATGACGCGATCTCCAAAGAGCAGCAAGTCGATATCGAGCGGCCTCGGGCCCCAGCGAGGTCCCGAGCGTCTGCCGGCGGCAAGTTCGATCTTCTTCGCCACGGCAAGTAGATCGTCGGGCTCGAGCCGAGTCAGGCCCACGAGCGCAGTGTTCAGAAACGGGGGCTGCAGGATCGCCGAAACGGCCTCTGTCTCGTACTGGGAGGAGCAGCGGATCTGTCGCAGCACGCCGGCCAGCGAATCGACCGCGAAGCGAAGCATCTCCTGCCGGCTGCCCAGATTGCTCCCCAGCCCCAACGCCACCAGTATCGGCTCGGAGGGTGTCGTGAAGCCCCCTAGTGCCGCTCGACCATCTGGACGTCTACCACGGGCTGCTAACCTTTTGTTGTCTTCTTTTTCGTCTTCTTCTTGGCGGTCTTCTTCTTGGTGGTCTTCTTCTTGGTGGTCTTCTTCTTGGCGGTCTTCTTCTTGGCGGTCTTCGATTCGGCGGAGTCACCTGCCTCGGGTGCGGCTCCCTCGGGGAGC
>JAOTZA010000299.1 GCA_029861655.1 Acidobacteriota bacterium
CGAGGTCTGAGTGATGATTGCCACTTCGCCCCCGTCCAGAGCCAGACGGACGACCTCTTCCGTGTGGGTCCTCTCGAAAACCCAGCATTCGTTGCCGGTCGGTGGTTCGAGCGCTCGCGTCACGGCTTACCGGTGGGGTGGGAACACCAAGGACAATAGCTCCAGAACTCGGCGGCGAGACCCCATCGACATTTCGTACAGGTGTCTTTCTCGCCCGGGATCTTCCATGCCTTCTTGACCTTGCGGCGACACCAGGGGCAGTAACGCATGAAGGGCATCAACTGCTTGCGAGCGCAACCGGCGTTGTCACAACGGCCTGCATACCGGCGATCGGTGTAACTACGTTTTCCGGACACTTCGAAGCCGGCGCCATAGCACCAGGGGCAGAACCTCCAATCGAGCTTCATGCCGCGGTGGCATCGCGGGCACTGTGCCGGGAAACTCGTTTCGGCGCGGTGGATCTTCCGACCGGAGCCACACCAGGGACATGTCGTCATCGCCTCCGAGACCGGACCGCGACAGCGAGCGCAGGCATGGCGAGTCTCCAAGAGTCGGCCGAGCCGCCGCATGAACTCCCGCCGCTGTACCGTTCGCCAGCCCCGCTCGGGCTTCCTGGTGGCTGGGGAGGATCGAGCCGCTCCGTTGGCTTTGAGCGGCTGGCGCTTGGCCTGCCGAAAGGCGGTCCTCATCTTTCCGGCATCCGCAAAGCGCCGTCGCGGGTTCACCTCGAGAGCCTTTGCAAGCACCTCGACGACCCGTTGCGGCACCCTGCGGCGAACCCGCCGTAGGCCCTTCGGTGGCCATTCGAAGGGCCACTTTGGAAGCTCACCCGAGAGCATCCGATAGATGACGAGACCGAGAGAGAAGACATCGGAGCGACGGGACGGACGCCCCATGGCTTGCTCGGGGGCGACATAGCCGAGCGTGCCCGACCCGGACGCGCTGACCGTCCGCATCGCGAGCTTTGCGATCCCAAAATCGGTCAGACGAACAACGCCACCACCAAAAAGAATGATGTTCTCCGGTTTGATATCGCAGTGGATGACCCCTTTTTCGTGTGCGAAGGCTGCGCCCGAGAGTACCTGGTCGGCAAAACTCAGCGCTTGGGCGGTCCCGAGACGTCGGGTGAGCCGTTGGCCCAGGGTCTCGTCGCCGAGCGCGCTGACCGCCACAAAACGGCCGTCGATGAAATCGGCGTTCTTGAGGCCGAGAATGTGGGGGTGGTGCAAGCGGGCCGCCAGCCGGACCTCGCGGTAGAAGCTGTCGAACGTGTCGTCTTTCACCAGTGGGCCGCGGGGAATCTTGAGCGCGACCGGCACTCCCTCAACCGTGTCCTGCGCCGAGTAGACCTCGGCGAAACCGCCCTCTCCAAGACGCTTGAGTATCTTGTACTTGCCAAGTCGTTGGCCACGGCGGAGCTGCCATTTGGGTCTTCGCACCCCTGGGGGGATGGGATGAATCTTTTGGCGACGCATTTCCCCCCTTTCTTCCTAGAACCGCGAGCTCGACAGCTGGTGATCGGCCTTGGCCCAGGTACGCTCTAGACGCTCGCCGACGACCGCCGCATCATCGACCTTGCCCTGCGCCTCGAGCGCTCGGCGCAGACCAAAGAGCGAGAAGCCGTTCTCGGGATTCTTCCTGAGGTCGGCCGAGTAAACGACCTCCGCCTCTTTCGGACGCCCCGCCTCGAGGAGCACGGCCCCCAGAAGGTGGCGCACCGGGAAGTACCAGTCGGGAGGCTCGTTGTACAGCAGCCCTTCCTCGAGCCGCACCGCGCGTTCCAGCCTTGCAAGTGCCTCCAGGGTTCGACCGCGCTTTGCCGCTATCTCGCCGGCAACGATCTCCTTGGCGATGGTCATCAGCGTTTCGGCAGCCGCGAAACCGATGTACTGATCGGTGCCGCCGATAGCGCGATGCATTTCTTCGAGCGAGCGCAGCTCTCGGCGCGCTTTTCGTGGACGACCGGTGTGGCTGAACGCCAGCGCCCGGCCGTAGTGCCAGATCCCGGTCATGAACCGCGAGTCGAGGTCGGGCTTGGGCTCGGCGAGCATCTCGTCCCACATCCCAAAGCGAACCATGGTGAACACGGGTTGACTCAAGAAGGTCTCATAGAGTCCCCAGATGTTCTTGTTGCTGGCGAGCTCTGCCGGGACCTTCTCGACGATCTTCCGGGCCGCATCGAGGGCCGCGTGTTTGCGCCCCTGCATCATGGCGGACCAGCCCAAGAAGTGGATGTTGTGGGGGTAGTAGTTGAGCGGATAGATACCTTGTGCACGGCATTGGGTGACGTAGCCTTCGTCGGCGGCGGTGGCCAGTTGGTTGGCCTTGTAGGAGTCCGCGAACCGGCCCACTCGCATATAGATGTGGGACGGCATGTGGACCATGTGGCCCGCACCTGGCATCAGCCCGGCCAACATGTCGGCATGCTTCTCGCCTCGATCCGGATGCCGGGACTCGACGGTATGGATGTAGTAGTGAAGCGCACCGGCGTGGCGTGGCTCGCGATCGACCACCGATTGCAGGGTGTCGAGGATCTCTGTGGTGTTGCCCTTTGGGCTGCCATCCAGATTCCAGTAGTCCCATGGGCTCAAGATCATCAGCGACGCGGCGTACAAGGTCGCCGCGTCGAGATCGTCCGGATACTGCTTGACGATGTCACCCATCGCCAGCGCGTAGGCTTTGTCGAGAGAGACCCGATCCGCGTTCGGATTATTGCTGTAGCGCTCTGCCATCGCATCTATGTAGGCGGCCTCTTTCGCCGACACATGATCCTCGAGTGCGACCGCCCGCTGGATCGCCCGATAGGCCTCTGGTGCGACTTCGGGGAGCATCGGCAGGTTGAGGTTGGGTCCCAGGACCAGCGCCCAGCCCCAGTACGCCATGGCGTTGTTGGGGTCCAGTCGGGCAGCCTCCTTGAACGCGCGCAGAGCCTCTGAGTGGTTGAACCCATAGGTCAACCGAATGCCCTGGTCGAAGAACTGCTGCGACCTCGGTTCGCTGGTGGTGACCGGGATGTGGTGATCCCCGAGACCCTCGAGTAAGGGAGCGATCGCCTCGGCTGCGGTCGCCGGGTCGGCGGCGAGAGCTCGCGGGTCGTGAACCTGCGCGGTCGCTGGTGCGGTGACGACCAGCCCCAGCACGGCGCCCCACGCGACCGTCCGCAACTCAGCAGTGAGAGCTGAAAAGTAAGTCATGTCCCCTCCTTTTCATCCCGGGAATCATATTCCACACCGGGCGCAAGCCGACTCTCTCCAATCCGAGCTGGTCTATACTCTCGCGGTCGAAGGAAACAGATGTCGACAGGAGAAAGAGGAGACAAGATGGCGATTCTTTTTGTACGGCACGACGTAGCGAATTTCGGAACTTGGAAGCAGGCTTACGATGATTTCGACGCCGAGCGCAAGACGATGGGTGTGACCGGCGACGGTGTCTATCAGGCTGACGGTAACCCGAACGACGTCACGGCGTACCACGAATTCGAGACGATGGAGCAGGCCAAGGCGTTTGCCGGCAGCGAGCGTCTGAAAGAGGTCATGACGGACGCGGGCGTTCAGGGCGAGCCGGCAATCTGGTTCGCCAACCGCGTATAGCAGCCCGTGGTAGAAGTCGAGACGGCCGCGTTGCGGACGTTGTCGGGCCAAATGCCAGGCGGTGTGACACAGGCGATGCCGGAGCATCGTTGAGGAACGCCAACGCAGTAGATGGCCCGACACCGCCGCAACCCGAAGGGCGACAAGGGGTTACGGCGTCCCTGCGGCGTTGCTCGTCGTCCACGATGGCACCGCATCGACTCCTCCTCGCGCCTTGCAGACCCACCGTAAGCCCGTGTCGCGCGGCCATCTGGACTTCTACCACGGGCTGCTAGCGGTTCGTAGCAACACGGCCGAACTAGGAATCCTCCCGGAACAGACCCCAGGTCTCGATGTCGCCCACGTGTTCGTGGCCGACGAGCCGGTAGCCGAAGTGCTCGTAGAGGGGCACGTTGTCCGGGTTCTGCTGCGACCTCGGTTCGCTGGTGGTGACCGGGATGTGGTGATCCCCGAGACCCTCGAGCACGGGAGCGATCGCCTCGTCGGCGGTCGCC
>JAOTZA010000300.1 GCA_029861655.1 Acidobacteriota bacterium
GTGCTCCGGCAGTCTTCAAGTCCTCGACATCGAGGTTGATGTTGAGTAGATCGATGTACCAGGGAGCCTTGGCCTCGTCGGTAACGTAGGTCTCGACGATTTCCCGCGCAATCGGCAATGTTGTTTGCTTGGAGTTGTCATGAACATCGCGGTTGGATGCCGAGACGAGCTTGCCGTACTCCTCGGCAAGCAGGCTCGCGAAGAGTTCCGGCGTGAATCGATGGGTCGCCGAATCGTCTTCGGTTTCGTCGGTCTCCTCAGCCAGCGCCGCGCCCTTGTGGAGCCACTCCCAGAGGATGCTCAGCCGGATCTCGCCGGTCGCCATGTCTTCCATCAGATACAGGACGTCTTCATTGCCGAAAAAATCCGCCGGTTTGAGCGCCGCGGCCTGGAAGCCCTGGCAGAAGGCATTGCCATATTGCAAGGCGACACTCAGCAGATCCCGTGCCCCACGGATCGACCTCGGCGCGGGCTCGAGGTGAACCAACGCGTCGGCATCCTCCCGCGTGTGGGTCAAGGCCGGGAACTCGCGGCCCAGTTGATTCGCCTCCCCAACCTCTTCCCAGATCGGGCGCACGATGTGGACCATCTTCCAGTGCGCTACCCACTTGCCGCTGGCTCCGGCCTGCTGTTCGCGCCGCCCTCCCTCGACCGCGCGCTTCATCCCTGCCGCTACCCCGTCGGGGGACCCCACGGGAATATTGGGCTCCATCCCGCCCTGCCACAGCGCGCAGCGACCGTCCCGGTCGGGCGTATTGACGGCGCGGCGGACACGATCCTCATAGGTTGCCATGTAGCCGTAGGTCATCGTGATGGCGTCGATGTTGGGGTTGATGAAATTCTCGTCCCACGCCATCGCATCCGAGACGCTGTTGATGTAGTCCCACCGACCCGTGTTGTAGCCAACGAAGTGGCGCCCGAGCGCGGCCCGGATCTCCATCAGCTGAAAACTGGCTTCGAGCTGCTCCACCAGGACATAGACCTTGATGCTGCCGTCTTCCAAACCGAGGTGGGTCTCGAGCGCTGAGAGCATGTGATTCCAAAGCGCCGCCTCCTCGGCGGTCTGGATCTTTGGCAGGTACAACACGATCGAGGATCCAGCGTCTCCCAACCGCCGGTAGTTGTTGACGACATAGAGGGTCATGTCGACGATCGAGGCCGAGAAACCCTCCCCGCCGGCGGTGCGGATGTGGCGATCGTCGAGATGGAGTCCACGAGCGCGAAAGATCTTGGTCGTGAAGTCGAGTTGGGTAAGCCAATCGTCGATGATCGGCCGACCAAAGAACCCTTCCGCCCATCGATTCATCTCCGCGGCCACTTGCTCGGCGGCGCGAAGGAAGACAGAGTCTTTCTCAATGGCCAGCTTGAGGTTACGCTGGTTGTCGAGCGACATCGACTCCACCTGACCGAGCGCGTCCTCGCCATCGAACATCCAGCCGTCGGCTCCCGAAAGAAGCGCGTAGGCGGCGTTGCGGATGCTGCTCTCGACCGGCGCATGCGGCTTGGCCGCCGGCCCCGTGCCCTGGATCCACTGGCGCTCGAGATCGGCGGGGATCTCACCACCGGCAAAACGGCCAGCGCGGGCGTCCGCCACCCGGATCTCGGTCCGCGGAATGACGGTGTCCGGCTCCAGAAAACCGATGCGCTCGCGTTCCCGAAACCGGCGGGCTCGTCGGTCTATCCGGGCCGCCATGACCGTTCGTCGGTCCTCGTCGAACGGCGCCAGAAAGGCCAGGGTCTCCAGGGCTTCCCGGGTCAGAACGTCCGGGTAGGAATACGCCAGTCCCTCACGAATCTCCAGTTCTTTGTCGTTCACCGCAAAGGTCTCCATGAAATCGGCTTTCGAGGCCATCTGACCAAAACAGAGACCGGCCTCGGTACACCCGTTTGGGTAGTGAAGCGACAATGTACATTAGAGCGTCAATAGGTCGATCGAATGGCTGGGCAAAGAAACACACTTCTGCTGGTCGACGCCCTCAACCTGATCCGGCGGATTCACGCCGCCCACCCCGGGGAGGACGGGCCGGACCGGGTCGCAGGGGCCCAGGCGTCGAGCGTTCAGTCTTTGCGGCGGGCTCTGCGCGAGTCCGCACCGACCCACGCAGTTTGCGTCTTCGACGGGGTTGACCACGGTGGTGGCGATGGCAAGAGCTGGCGCCATGAGTTGTATCCAGGTTACAAGGCCGGTCGCGCCGCCATGCCTGAGGCTCTCGGATCGGCGCTCGAGGGCTTTCGCCTGGCCTTCCGCGACATCGGCGTCGCATCGCTCTCGATTCCAACGTTCGAAGCCGATGATGTCATCGCCACCGCCGCCTACAAGGCAACCTCCGCCGGCGCCTCGGCCGTCATCCTGTCGACCGACAAGAGCTTTCTTCAGTTGCTGCCGGCCGGTGTTCGGGTCCGGGACCACTTCCGGCGAATCGACTTCGACTCGGACCATGTGGAAAAGCGCTTTGGTGTTCGGCCCGAGCAGTTCGCCGACTTCCTGGCTCTTGCCGGCGACCGCGGAAACGGCATTCTCGGTGTTCCCGGCATCGGTGAGAAGACAGCCGCCAAGTTGCTCGACCGGTTCGACACCCTGGACAGCATCCTGGACTCAGTCGCCGGTCGCCCGACCGACCCGACCCCTCTCCCGGAACCCCTCGAAGGAAGGCTCGGTGAGCGTCTACGAGACCACGCGGACACGGCGCGGCTTTGCCGCAAGCTCGTCGGACTTCGCACCGATCTCGAGCTCGGGACCAACCTGAGCGAGCTGCGCTACCGGCCCCCAAGCACCGAGTCCGGCCCCCTGGATTGAGAGTGAGCGGCCAGGAGCCGGTCTTGCTGCCCGCTCTCTCGGCGGTATCCGTCCGCAGCCGATCGAAAATGGATAAGATGGGCTTCTGCTATTGGGAGATACCCAAAATGGACTTTGTGATCTTCGTTCTATTTGCCGGTGCCTGGATTCTGCTCCAGCACGTCGTGCTGCCGAAGCTCGGCGTTCCCACCTGAGCGAACCCCAACCCGGCAGGCTGCCGGACCGAGCCAGCGCCGTCCGAGAGCGATCCCCACGTCCCTCACTAGGGGGCAACCCGGCGCTCAGAAATCTGGTGTAGCGACCGACTCGCTGCTCTTCGTTTCTCGCAGGTGCTCGTAGCCTCCTCCCGACAGGCACCAACGCTTTCGGCCCCTGGCGCGTCCTTTAGAGTGTGGACGGAACACTGACCATGGCGGCGACGAGTCGAAGCAGTCCTTTGCACGACGAAGCGCTCGATCGCCTCGCGCGGCTCTACGACTCACAGCACCAGAGAATCTACCGCCTGGCCTTGCGTCTGTGCCGTGACCCAGAGGAAGCACGAGACCTGCTCCAGGAGACATTTCTCCGTGCCGCGCGAAAATGCCACTCGCTTCCCGAAGACGGTAGAGGCGCCGAAGCCTGGCTTGTCCAAACAGCGGTCAATCTCTGCCGGGATCTCGGCCGACGTCGCTTCGTCCGCGAACGCGACCACCACAAGATCGAACGGCCATCGACCTCGGAGCCGAACCCGGAACTTCGAGCCGTTGCCCGAGCTTCCGTGCAGGGCGCCCTGGCAGTGCTTTCTCCTAGACGGCGTGCCGTCATCGTGCTGTCGGAGCTTGAACAGCGACCCACCCGTGAGGTCGCGCGGCTGCTCGGCATGCGCGAGGCGACGGTTCGCTGGCATCTCTCCAAGGGGAGGCGCGAGTTGCGCGCGGCGCTCGATCCGATCTCTGGAACTCAGGAGACCTCAAGATGAGCACGGACAACGGTTACGACGATTCACTTCGGGCCCTACTTCGTGAGGGCGATCCCGCCGACGCAGGTTCGGAGCTGTCGCACGAAGAGTCGGCCAATCTGCGGCGGCTCGTTCTCAACGCCGTCCGTCCGATCCGGCAAACCCGCTGGTTCCCGATCGCGGCAATCGTGACGGCCGCGGTGCTCGTCGCCGTCCTTCTGCCGCCGAACAACGTCTCGACGCCAACAGATTCCCCCCACGCGCCGTCACAGGTCGCCGAGGACGACACGCCCGACGCCCCACGGCAGATCCGCTTCGCGACGGAGAAGGGCACACAGATCATCTGGGT
>JAOTZA010000301.1 GCA_029861655.1 Acidobacteriota bacterium
CGAGAGTGCCGTGGATCCGAGGTCGTCACCGGTCCTCAGGCGCACGGAAGCCTCGCCCGACTCCTCTTCGCGGGCTCCCACCACCAGCATGTACGGCACCTTCTGCATCTGCGCCTCGCGGATCTTGTAGCCCAGCTTCTCGTCTCGTCGGTCGACCTCGACCCGGACCCCGGATTCGTCGAGGCTTTCGGCTACCGTGTCCGCGTAGGCGCCGAAGCGCTCGGAGACCGGTAGCACGATCGCTTGGAGCGGTGCCAGCCAGACGGGGAAGGCACCACCGGTGTGTTCGATGAGAATGCCCAGAAACCGCTCGACGGAGCCCAGCATGGCGCGGTGGATCATCACCGGGCGGTGCTCGCCGCCATCGATTCCGACATAGGTCAGATCGAACCGCTCGGGAAGATGGTAGTCAAGCTGGACCGTTCCCAGCTGCCAGCGACGTTTCAAAGCGTCTTCAACGTGAAAGTCGACCTTGGGCCCGTAGAAAGCGCCATCGCCTTCGTTGACGTGATGGTTGATACCGGCCTTGTTCAGCGCCGCCGACAGAGCTCCCTCGGCACGATCCCAAAGCTCAGCCGAGCCCAACCGCTTCTCCGGCCGAGTGGACAGCTCGATGGTCAACCGCTCGAAACCAAAAGTCGAGTAAAGCTCGTGAATCATCGCGATGGCGGACAGAACCTCGTCCTCAACCTGCTGGTCGGTGCAGAAAATATGGGCATCGTCCTGAGCAAAGGAACGCACCCGGGTCAGCCCGGAGGTCATGCCGCTTTTCTCGTAGCGATGGAGCCGGCCAAAGTCAGCATAGCGGATCGGCAGATCGCGATACGAACGCCGCCTGTTGGCAAAGATCAGGCAATGAGTCGGGCAGTTCATCGGCTTGACGGCGAACTGTCGATCATCCATGTCCGAGAAGAACATCGCGTCCCGATAGTTGTCATAGTGGCCGGACGTGTGCCAGAGATCGACGTCGAGAATCTGCGGTGTCACCACCTCGCCAAAGCCACCGGCCGTCTGCAGCTTGCGAACATAGTCGACCAGAGTGTTGTAGAGAAAGGCGCCCTTGGGGTGGAAGAACGGCGAGGCCGGGGCGTGCTCACTGAAGCTGAATAGATCCAGATCCGTTCCCAGCCGGCGATGGTCTCTCGTCTTGGCCAGTTCGACCGCCTCTAGGTGCTCTTGGAGCTCTTTCTCCGACCCAAAGGCCGTGCCATAGACACGCTGAAGCATCTCGTTCGACTCATCGCCCTTCCAGTAGACTCCGGACGCCTCGAGGATCTTGACCGCACCGATCTGGTCAACGCGCTGTACGTGCGGACCTCGGCACAGATCGGTGAAATCGCCATGGCGGTAAAGCGTGAGGGTCTCGCCCTCGGCGATGTCCTCGAGCCGCTCGACCTTGAGGTTCTCCCCCATCTGCCGGAAGAGATCCGCCGCCTCCGAGCGCGACACCTCGATACGCTCGAAGTCTTGCCCTTCCGCGAGGATTTCCCTCATCTTGGCTTCGATCTTCTCGAGATCTTCGGGGCTGAAGGTGCGGTCGATCCGAAAATCGTACTGAAACTTCTCCGAGTGATCCTGCCGACCGACGTCGATCTCGACTTCCGGCCACAGCCGTTTGACGGCATCTGCCAGTACATGCTCGGCGCTGTGCCTGAGAAAGGAGCCGGCTTCGGAGTCTTTGAGAGTCAGGACGCGGAAACTTCCTCCCTCGTCGATTGGCTGGCGAAGATCAATCGCGCGCCCCTCGAGAACCGCGCCGACCGCGGCACGCGCCAGACCGGGACCGATGGACGTCGCCACCTCGAGCGCCGTGGTGCCGGGAGCGACGTCACGGGCACTGCCGTCGGGCAGGAGTAGCGAGATCACGCTCTCAGACATGGATTCTCGGACGGAGTGGACCGGTTTGGTAGGCGCTAGCGGACTCGAACCGCTGACCTCTACCGTGTGAAGGTAGCGCTCTAACCAGCTGAGCTAAGCGCCTGCGGCAAAACGTGAATCTACAACAACGAGCTGCGATGCGGTGTCTTTCCACCGCCCAAGAGTCCCACATTTGTCTGTGCTCGACATTGTGACTTTGCTATCGGGGATTCGCTATTCAACTTGGTAGGCCCGAGCGGACTCGAACCGCTGACCTCTACGATGTCAACGTAGCGCTCTAACCAGCTGAGCTACGGGCCTCAAACCCTCCCAGCCAGAGCCTCCTGCTGGCTCCCCGCCGGAAGGGCGATGAGGCTAGCAAACGTCACCTGAACGGTCAACACGAATGGGACAAGCCGACCTGATCAGCGTCGCGGGGACCCCGGACACGGGCCGGTTTCCCACGGTGCTCGCAGGGCCTGCGCGCCGCGGGAGCCCTCCGGCCCGGCCTCCCCACGACGTCCTTGGTCCCGAATCGTTGCTCCGCCGAGCGCGCAGCGCTCCGACGATCGGCACCGATTTCCTTCCGGCCGGCGTTCACCGCAGCCCGGTGAATGCCCGGCAGGAACGCTGTGAGCCTGCGAGCACTCGAAGTCCTCTAAAGGCTTCGTCCGATCCGCGCGGGCGAACAACGAGGCGCGAGTGAACTCGTCCAAGGCTGAGTAGCGAGCGCCGTTTCCAGCCGGGACTTCGACTGGGCTGCCGTCAGCCGGCCGGTCGGGAAGGCGTCTTGCGGAAACCGGCCCGTAGCCGGGGCCCGCGACGCCCGTCGTGCATGCTAGAGTTTGTCGACCATTGATAGGTGATCAAGAGCAGGAAGACCCTCCGAGAGCGACGAACCACGAAGTCTCCTCGTCCAACCACCGAGCCCGACAGCGAGGCCGGAGAGTGAAACAGCCGGATCGCTAGCGGATGGGAGTGCAATTCATCGCGTCCGCAGGCGCGCCTCTCGGCGCCGCCGAAATCAACCCCTGGCTCGGGCTGACCATCGGGTTGTTTCTGGTCTTTCTCAACGGCTTTTTTGTCGCCGCCGAGTTCGCGCTGGTCAAAGTACGGCCGACTCAGCTCGAACCGCACGCCGCCCGGGGCGATCGCCGCGGCCGGGTCGCGCGGCACATGGTACGGCATCTGGACGCCTATCTCTCCGCGACCCAACTGGGCATCACCTTGGCTAGTCTCGCTTTGGGCTGGATCGGCGAGCCCGCCTTCGCCTGGATTCTCGAGCCCCTCGTAGTGCTGATCCCGGGGGCCACGCCGGCCCTCGTCCACACCATCAGCTTGACGGCTGCGTTCGTTGTCATCACGATCCTTCACATCGTGCTCGGGGAGCTGGCACCCAAATCGTTGGCAATCCGCATGCCCGAGGCCACAAGCTTGTGGATCGCCATTCCCCTGTTTGCGTTCTACAAGCTCACATACCCGGCGATCTGGGTACTCAACCACGCTGCGAACGCGATCCTTCGCTGGTTCCGAATTCAGCCGCTTTCCGAACACGGCACTGGGCACGACGAAGAAGAACTGCGTTTGCTTCTTGCGTCCACTCATGGCACCGTCCTGTCCCAGCAAAAACGACGGATACTGGACAATGTCCTGACTCTCTCGCATCGCCTGACCCGCAAAATCATGGTGCCGCGAACGGATGTCGTGTATCTCTCGAGCGAGGAATCGATCGAGAAGAGCATAGAGCGGGCCCGCACAAGCGGTCACACCCGTTTCCCGCTTTGTAAGAAAGACCTCGATCACGTCGTTGGGTTTGTCCACATCAAGGATCTCTTCCGTGCCGACCCCCTGCCCGAATCTCTTCTTGCGGTGAGGCGCGACATTGCCTTTGTCCCGGAGACGATGCCCTTGGACCGGCTTATGAAGAGGATGCGCAACGAGCGTTCGCATATCGCGGCGGTTCTCGACGAATACGGCGGGGTCAGCGGAATCGTCACGCTCGAGAACGTCATCGAAGAGATCGTTGGAGAGATCCAAGACGAATTCGACCTCGAGCCGCCGGAGCTCGTTCGGAAATCCGAGTCCGTCTACATCGCCGCCGGATCCCTCCTGGTCGAGGACCTGGAGTCGGCGCTGGATCTCGAGTTCAGCGATCGAGACGAGGACACCATCGCTGGTGTCGTACTTTCCGAGCTCGGGCGCCGCGCATCGATCGGAGACGAGGC
>JAOTZA010000302.1 GCA_029861655.1 Acidobacteriota bacterium
TGCCGGCGCCCGTCTTTGTAGCGGTCGACCTCCGTGTCGACCGAACACCCCCGGTCCACAACGGTCGAGACAGTGCTCGACCGCTACAACCAGAAACGTGGCGCCCAACGTATCGGCGTCTCTGCCCGCGCCCGTCTTTGTAGCGGTCGACCTCCGTGTCGACCGGGCACCCCCGGTCCACAACGGTCGAGACAGTGCTCGACCGCTACAACCAGAAACGTGGTACCCAACGTATCGGCGTCTCTGCCCGCGCCCGCCTTTGTAGCGGTCGACCTCCGTGTCGACCGAACACCGCCGGTCCACAACGGTCGACCTCCGTGTCGACCGAACACCCCCGGTCCACAACGGCCGAGAAAGAGCTCGACCGCTATAAGAGCTCCTGGGGATCGACATCCACGATCAGATCGCCCTTGGGCTTCTCGGGGAGGACGGCGGACACCAAACGCCGCAACCGGCCACCCGACTCGCCGCGTAGCAGAATCTGGAAGCGCCACTTCCCGCGCAGCTTCTCAAACGGAGCCGGCGCCGGTCCCAGAACACGGACCCCTTCCGACAGAGGGTGATCGTTCAGCAACTTGCCGAGTTCTTCGGCCTCCTTCTCCGCCACGCCACGTTGGCGATGCCGCACGAGGAGTTGCACCATGCGGGTATACGGCGGGTAGTGAAAGATCCGACGGAAGCGCATCTCTTCGCGCACAAAGGCCTCATCGTCGTGCGCCAGCGCGGCCTGAATCGCATAGTGGTCGGGGTGGAAGGTCTGGATCACCACTCGGCCCGGCAGCTCGCCGCGACCCGCACGGCCGGCCACCTGGGTCAACATCGAATACGTCCGTTCGACCGCTCGAAAGTCGGGAAAGGCGAGATACGTGTCGGCGTGGAGCACGGCGGTCAGAGAAACCTGGGGGAAGTGGTGTCCCTTCGCCACCATCTGGGTGCCGATCAGGACCTGGGTCTCACCGCGATCGAACCGCTCGAGCACCGCCGCCAGACTTCCACGACGGCGAACCGCGTCGCGGTCGAGCGTATCCACCGTCGCACCCGGGAAGAGGTCGGAAAAGGTCTCCTCCACCCTCTCGGTCCCCGAACCCACCGCCTCCAAAGCGTCCTCTCCACAGCTGCCGCAAAGCTTGGGAGCCGGCAGCCGCGAACCACAGTAGTGACAGAGCACTTGATCAAAGCGCTTGTGGTAGGTGCGAGGCAGCCCGCAGTCCTCACAGCTCAGGTCTTCACCGCAGGCCCTGCACAACAGGACCGGCGAGTAACCCCGCCGGTTGCGCAGCAGGATCGCTTGCTCACCGCGACCCAGAGTCGCTTCGATCTCCTCCTTGAGCCGCGGCGAGAACACCACATCGCCCGGACGCCGAACCCTGTCGAGCTTGCGTAGATCCACCAGGATGCCTTCGGGAAGGGCGCCCTGGCCGACCCTCTCGGTCAACCGGAGCTCGGCGTACTTCCCCGAGGCAACGTTGTAGAGCGACTCGAGACTGGGGGTCGCCGACACCAGGACCGTCGTCGCTCGTTCGTCGCGGGCCCGGATCAGCGCCAGATCGCGCCCGTGGTACCGCGGGCTGGTCTCTTGTTTGAACGCCGTGTCCTGCTCTTCATCGACGACCACCAGACCCAGCTCACGAACCGGCGCAAAGATCGCAGACCGCGGTCCCAAAACCACCCGGGCCTCCCCACGGCGGATCCGCTCCCATTCCTGAGCCCTCTCGCCGGCTCCGAGCGCCGAGTGAAGAAGGGCCAGCCGTTCGCCGAAGCGGGCCCGCACCGTCGAGGCGAGCGCCGGCACCAACGAGATCTCGGGCACCAGCAGGATCGCCGAACGGCCGCTCTCGAGCACCTCGGAGACTCCCCGCAGATACACCTCGGTTTTCCCCGACCCGGTCACACCACCGAGAAGAAAGCTGGCCGCCGCGCCTGAACCGACAGCTCGGACGATCGCCCGGGCGGCCGACTCCTGGTCGGGGCGCAACACCGGCGGCTCGCTCCGCCGGCCGGAGGTGAGATGGTCCGAGAGCGGAAGTGCCTCGATTTGACTGAACTCCCTCAGCACTCCGAGGCCGCGCAGCCGGCGCACCACCCCGGGCGAACACTGCGCCGCACCACACACCTCGCGCACCGTTGCCGGCCTCCCGAGGCCCGCCAGATGCTCCACTACTCGCTTACCCGGTGCCGAACGGCCGCAACGCTCCAGCAACATCGCCACATCGGAGCTCGCCAGCTCGATGGCCGCCACGTACCGCCCGCGGCTCCCACCGCTTCCCCTCTTCGTGCCGAGGACGAGCCAGCCTCTCTTTCTGAGATCCCCTAGTGTTTCCTCGAGCTCCGCCAGAAGGCTCTTGCGAGGAGGGTCCTCGCCAAGTCCTCGAGCCACTAGAAGACCGAGTTCCGCCAGCGCGACGCGCCCCTTCTCTCGCACCACCTCCACCACCATCCGTTCGAGACCGCCGCGAGGTGTCCCCAGAGCGCCTCGGTCGGTCAGCCAGGCGCGACGGTCACCCCAGGGCTCGAGACCCGCCGGGACCACCGCTCGAAACACCTCACCGATCGGCGCCAGATAGTAGTCAGCGGCAAAACGGCCCAGCTCGAGAAGACTCGGCGGCACCACCGGCTCGAGATCGATAACAGCCTCGAGCTCGCGCAACTCGATTCCCCCGGGAGCTGGGACGTCTCTCGCCAAGATGACCCCGACCAGCCGCCGGTGCCCCACCGGCACCCGTACTCGGCTCCCCGGTCCTGCTATCGCTTCAAAGGCGTGTGGAACGCGATAAACGAGGCTTTGGCGCAGTGGAATCGGGACCGCCACCTCCACCAAGGTCTCCGTCGTCGGTTGGTTCTCGCTCGCCATGTCCTCGTTCCGGCCGGCTGGCACTCAGCAGCACTCGGCCCCGGCGGGCTGTCGAGCATACCCCCGGGAAAGAAGCGATCAGCAGATTCGGCGAATACAAAACGACCGCCCCCGTTTCCAGGGGCGGTCGTCGATTTCCTACTGAGTCGTGATGGGCGTCAGCCCGCGACCATCTCCTCTTGCCCGCTCTTGATCCGCTTGTCGATTCCCGTCTTGAGGGCCTTTTCAACCTGCTTGTCGGCCTCGTCCTCGGCCACGGTCTTCACATGCGAAACCTCGCTGACGATGAAGTACTTCGCCCGCTCGTACATCTTCTTCTCACGAAACGACAGGCTCTTCTTCTGGCTCACCAAGTGGAGGTTCTTTAGAACCTTCGCCACCTCGATCAGCTCACCCGTCTTCATCTTGTCGAGATTCTGCTTGTAGCGACCCTTCCAGTCCTTATACGTGTCGATTTTGCCGTCACGTAGCGACCGGAACAGCGTACGGACCTCGGTTGTGCCACACAGCGGGCGCAACCCGACCAGATCCAGGTTCGCCTTCGGAATCATGACCTTGGAATCGTTCGACAGCAGCCGCAGAAAATAATACGTCTGCTGATTTCCGTCGATCTCGCCCTCCTCGATCTTCTCCACCTTACTGACCCCATGATTGGGGTACACCACTTTTTGCCCTACCTTAAAAGACACTCAGACTCCCTTCTTGGGGGATTTGATGGAACAAGAAATGTTCAAAAGAGACGTAAGTGCTTGAAACCAGGCGACTTACTGTTGAACAGTATAGCTCAAAACGACTCTTTTGTCAACCCCCAGAGCGCCCGGAACGCTGTGGAAAGCCAACATTTCCGTTACGAGAGGTAACAAGGGGACACACCAATCTATTCCGGAGGTGCCCCAGGACCAGCACTTCAAGCCCTTGAAGTGGCCGATGCCCATCCGCCGGACGTCGCTCAGTCCGTGTGGATCGTTCAGCCAGCTCGTCTGAAGCGGCCGGCGCCCCTGCCGGCTGGATTCCGCCTCCGGTTGACTCCCCCGCCCTTCGCACCTAGGATCGCTCGGCCTCACCCACCCCGGGCCGGAGTGGCGGAATGGCAGACGCGACGGACTCAAAATCCGTTGTCCGAAAGGGCGTGGGGGTTCGAATCCCCCCTCCGGCACCAGTACTAAACGACTTATTCACAGTAGTTTATGGAGATTTCTAGAGCTGGCGATCGAGGCCATCGAG
>JAOTZA010000304.1 GCA_029861655.1 Acidobacteriota bacterium
TCCCGTAGGCCTCGAACGGGCCGAAGTCCGACTCGATGCGATAGAAGTTCATGTACCCGTCATTGGCGACATCCTGGGCGACGCGGTAGTGAGCTCCAGCCGCCTTCTCTCCGAGAATCGCACCCGCTTGGAGCGTGGGGGCGGCCTCGAAGTCGTCTTGAGCCACGACTCGATCGGAAGCGACGAGAAACAGGATTGCGACCGCCGGTATGACCCACCGCGTGGCGCTCGGGTCTCGAAAGAGTCCATTCATCATCGAGTCCTCATCTAGAGAGCAAAAGAAAGGACGACCACCACCAGAACAGCCAAGTAGATCCAACGGGCCCAAGAATCGATTCGGCGCGCAAGGTCTCCCCGGTCTATCTTGGCGAGTCTTCCAGTCAGGACCGCCTCGCCCAGGGCGGCGAAAACCAGCAGCGTCACACTCAGAACGAACCAATCCGCGGTGGTCAGGTAGGAGATCTTTGGCAGCGAGCCCTGAAGGCTGAAGCGGAAGGCTATGAGCGAAAAGACCGATGCGGTTGAGACGCCGATTTGCGACGGCAATAGAGACGGGTCGATCCAGAAGACCGACCAAGCCATCAACGCAATCAGCACGAGCGGCACGAGAAAGGTCAGTCGGTAGTAGGTGGTGTCGCGCTCGGCTTGGACACGATAGACGGCGCCGGCGCGTGCCATCGAGCCGGCCGACGGCACTACCAGGGGCTCGGCCTCGACCACCGGGTCCCCGATCGTCCAGCCGGCGGCGCTCAACTGCTCTAGGCGCCCTGAGCGCGCCGGATCGATCTCCAGCGCGACCTCTTCGGGGCCGTAGCGATAAGAGACCAGGCGCACCTCGAAAGTCTGCTTGTCGGCGGGGAAACGAACAAGGTCCAAACGCGAGGAGAATTGGCCGTAGATCCGCTGCGAATACACGACCGCACCCTCGCCGTCCACGCGGACAATCTGTGGCAGGTACAGCGACGCGGCCCTGCGGTTGAGGAGACCGATGTCGGGAAACCAGACCTGGGAGATCGGCAGGGTTCTCGAGGGAGCCTCGGCGGCTTCGGGGAGGGCCAAGCGTGCGTCCCGCCACCGGGCGATAAAGAAGAGATCGGCGGTGAACTCCTGGCGCACGTCATCGACCGCGACCAGATCGAGCAGGTACACCGCGAGCGAAACCTTGGTGGGGACGCCCTCGGGGTCGGGTCTTTGCGTGACCGAGGAGCCGGCACTCTGGGCGAGGACCCAGGCCGGAATGATCCACAGCGTCCCCAGCAGAAGGGAGATGCGCGCCCGCGCCGCCATCTTGTGGTTTCTCGCTCTCATGGTCGGCTCCACGGTCTAGCGTCGCCGGCGGGCTCCACCGCCGCTGAAGCCGCCGCTACGGCCGCTGTAGCCACCGCTACGGCCTCCAAAGCTGCCACGGCTGGGGCGGGACCCGCCGCTGCTCTGCCAACTGCCGTACTGGCCGGAGCGTTGTGCACCTCGGGTTCTGCTCGATCGATCACGATTCAACTGGTCGATGGTACTCCGATCGATGCCCGACGAGCGAGCGCGATCGGCCGCTCCCGACCGGTCACGGGTTCGTTCTGCCGTTCGCTCGGTCGATTTCCAGTCGTTCCCCTCTCGTCGCTGCCAGCCGTTGTCTCCCCGTCGGTAGACGTTGCCGTCCTTGCCGGCATAGAGATCGCCACCGGCGGTCCGTCCCACCGTCGCCCCACCCTGATCACCGCGCAAGGCCACGGCCCCGCCGCCGCGCGAGGTTCGCACGCCGGCCGCGGTTCCGCGGCTGTCGCTATAGCGAGCGGTCCGAGCCCAGTCGTTGCCTCGCTGGATGCCGGTTGTGCCCCAGCTCGAATAGGCGTTCGCTCCTTGCCGAGTCTGAGCATACGTCCCTGTACGAGGATTGTAGGCCTCGGCCCAGCCCCCTGCGTTGTAGGGCCCGTGAGCTACCGCACCGCGGCTATAGGTGCCGGTGCTCGGGTTGAAGCGAGCACCGCCCGCGACTCCGCCGTAGGGCCCGTAGAGCGAGGCGCCTCGGCCATAGGTGCCGGTGTAGTGGTTGTAGTAGGCCCCGACCCCATAACTGTAGGGGTACCCGTAGTAGACCGGGTAGCCATAGTGGGGTCCGTAGTAGTAGTAGGGGTTGTAGTACCAACCGGTGCCGTAGACCATGCAGCCGTAGGACATGTAGACGCCCCAGTAGCCGGAGGTGTAGCCAAAGGTCACGGAGTAGGGGTTGTAGTCGTACACACTGACGTAGGTCGTGTGGTGGACGGGCGAAGTCGCGGGAATCGTGTAGATGGTGTCCGGCACACTTTCGGTGACCTCCCAGGGGCCGCTGGCGCTCGCAGCGGCGAACCACACGCCCTGATAGCAGAGGTAGTACATGTCGCCCACCCGGATGACATCGCTCTGGGTATTGGTGGCGTAGTACATCGTCGTGCCCTCGATCTGCTTGAACTCGGGCTCACCGACATAACTCACCTCGGCGGTGACCTTGCTTCGCTCGACCGCCGCTGTCTTCGGGATCTGCGCCAAGAGCACCGCCTCCTGCGCTTCGGGTGTGCCGGGCACCGATGCCCTGACGTCAGCCAGCGGGTGATCCGACGGGATCTTTGCGAAATCCTCGGGCAGGTCGTGACTGGCGAATTGCCAGGGTCCGCCGAGACCATCGGCCCGGAACCAACGGCCGGAAACAAGGTAGTAGTAGCGGCTCTCCTTGCCGTGCAGGAAGAGATCGCTTTCGGTGTTGACCACCGCCAGGAGTTCGGTCCCTTCGATCTCCTCCAGCTTCGGTCGCCCGACGGTGACAATGAGCTCCGCCGGTGCCTCGCTCATCTTGACCGAGGGCACCTGGGAAGCATCGATCTTCTCGCCCGGGAGACTCTCTTTCACGTCCTTCCAGTTGGGGTTGTCCTTGGGAAGCTTCTTGAATGCCTTGGGAAGCTTGCCGGCCGGTGACCACGGGCCCGTCAGCTTCGACGCCTTGAGCCACGCGTCTTCATTGCGCAGATAGAAGGTCGACGACGAAGCCAGCTGGAAGAGGTCCCAGTTGGTGTTGACCGCGTACTCGAGATCGTTGTCCTTGACCTTGGCCCAGATCGGCTTGCCGTCCAGGATCACCAGCACCGCCGGTTTCTGGCTGACGAAGATCTTGGGCGGTTCGGTGTTTGTCTTCACTGGCTTGCCCTGCACCTCCGCTCGTTCGAGGTTGGCGAGGACACGATCGAGATCGATGATCAGCTCGTCCTTCGGCATCAGCTCCTCGAGCTTGGCCAGGAGCTTCTGCGACATGGCGTCGTCGAGTGATGGGAACCGGTGCTTGATGATCTCTACCGACGTCATCTTGACCAGCCGGGTGTCGAGATCTACGACGGTGTCGGCTCCGATCTCGAAGGTGCCGAGCGACGGGGCCTCGGCCCCCGGGGCGGAGAAGGCGATGGCGACTCGGGCCTCGAGCTGCTTGGCGCCTTCCCAACTCGTCACCTGGGGTTGGTACATCGTCAGTTTGGCGCCGGCCTCGTTGGAGTACTCCCGCGGCCAGGCCATCTCCCCGGACCATCCCTCGGGGTTCTCCTCGGCTGCCGAAGAAAGCGGTGCCACCAAGGCGGCAAGGATTGCTAGAAGCAGTGCAAGTTTTGTGATTCTCATGGTTGTCCTCTCGGCAAGGTCTGTCCTTGCGTTTGTGATTTCGCTTTCTAGAAGGACCATCCGATCGAGGTGTTCATGCCCCAATCATTGGTCTCGGCGTTTTCCAGGGGCGGCTCGCTGTCGAAGCTGTCATAGACGCTGATGGTCCAGAAGAAGTCCTTGACGATCTCCCGGCGCAGCCGCGCGTCGAACTCCGCTCGTACGCGACCCGACTCCGTCAGACTCGGGAAAACGGAAAGATTCAACCGAACATTGGTCTCCGGCTCGTTGAACTTGAACAAGGCGAACTGGAGCCCGCCCAATGCCTCGGTACTGCTGGTCGAGCGGAACCCGAGGAAATCCTCCCGGTTGAGAGCCAGCCCGCCGATCAAGTTGAGCTCCATCTTGTTGGTCTGGATGACGTGGCGTCCAACGC
>JAOTZA010000303.1 GCA_029861655.1 Acidobacteriota bacterium
AAAGTTCCTGACCGACTTCCACTACTTGCTGGACGAGCCCTGGAGCACGGGCGGGTGAGTCGAGCGGGGCTGATGGAGGTGCAAGGGTCCGTGCTCAACGCGCGTCGAGTGCATCCATCCGTCTGAGCTCGATCGTGGCGTAGCGACGCGGCAGTACGACAAGCGCCATCAGCCCCAGTACCGCCGAAAGGATACCTCCGAGGGCAAGGGGGTAGTAGACGCCGTAGGGTTGTCCGCCAAAGAAGGCGACCGCGCCTGCCACCAGGGCAGCGATCCCGACCGCTGCGATCAGGATCACGAGTGCGGTGACCAAACCGCGAGCTCGCCCGAGTCCCGCGAGGATCCCGATGAGCGCTCCCAGAAGGCCGACCAGTGATCCCCCGATGCCGCCCACCAAGCCGGCCATTCGATCGGTCCACCAGGCGCCGGTCGACTCGGCGATCGCGTCTTCTCCTTGGGAGAACTCGATGAGGGAAATCGGCCCTAGTTCGACCGTACCGCGGGCTGGAAGAACGACGTTGACTTCGATGACGTCGGGGCGAAGGGGGCTCTCGCCAAGATAGAAGGGCAATGTGTAGGCACGCCATTCGGAAGAGCCTTGGAAGCTCTGGAGGGGTCCCGCCGGTGCTTGGGTCCGGGAGAAATAACGACTCCCGTCCGCGAAGACACTCCACATTTCCAGATAGCCGGTGCCCTCGACCTCCTCGTGCCGTACGTCGCCGACAAGGGCGTACTGCGCCTCGGTGAGATCGAGATCGGTGAGTCGGGCGATCGGGAGTACTGCACCCTCGGCGGAGTCGCTGGAAACACGCAAGGCCTTCCAGTCGTTACCGCTCGGAACCACGACGCCTCCCGAGAGTCCGGGGTCGTGGGCGGCGTGGTCACTCCAGTCGAGCCGTTGGAGAACTCGTTCGCCAAAGACCGGGACGACAAAAGCGAAACTCAAGATGGCGAGGGAGAGCGATACGAGCCAGATGAGGGCGGGCTTCTTCATGACTTCTCCAGTTCTTCGCGGTGCGCGTCGAGGAGCGTCCGTAGGGTTCGGTGTTCGATCTTGCCCTCGGCGTACTGGGCGCGGAGGACCCGCTCGAAACGGCTGGACACGCGCGACTCTTCGGCGACCTCGATCTTTGCAATCACACGGTCCAGTCGCAGTCTTACGGTGGGGTAGCTGATCCCGTAGGCGGCAGCTGTCTTTTTGAGCGAGCCCGAGGCGAGGACGAATCGTTTCAAAAAGGCCCTATCTTCGTCCCCCAGCAGCTCGAGCCACGAGTTGGAGCCGTGAGGGGAGGGCCCTTCGTGCGAGAGAATCGTCATGACAGCTTTCATTTTACACTTAAGAAAACGAAAGTAAAATTGAACTTTTCTAATATCCCGTTCGTGTTTTGAAGTGGCCACCGTTTCTGCCTCTGGAAAGCGGCTCCCCGGACTCTTTGGGTCGGTGGCTCTGTCCTGCCCGAGGGCCCGTGGGGTCCCCTGGAACTGACTCCCTGCGGAGACTCCGGGCCGGGTTGGAAACCAGAGGATTGCGAGAATAGGCTGCGACGCGTGGGTGTTGTAGCGTGACGCGCGGAGAGCAGGCGCCCTGACGAAATGACCGATCCCAGCTCAACGTCCCGATCCGATCCCGAGTCCGGTTGCTGTGGGGGTGCGTCCGCGAAGCCGGAGCCGAGTGCCGTCCTCGACCCGGTGTGCGGGATGACCGTCGATCCGGCTTCCGCCGCAGCTCACGCGCGGCACGAGGATCATGATTACTTCTTCTGTTGCCCCGGGTGTGCTGAGAAGTTCCGCGCCGACCCGCTGAGGTATCTCGAGCCGTCGACCGGTGATGTAGCCGAGGAAGCCGACCCGGAAGCGCTCTACACCTGTCCGATGCACCCGGAAATCGAGCAGATCGGCCCGGGGACGTGCCCGGATTGCGGCATGGCACTCGAGCCGGTCCGGGTGTCGGCCGAAGAGGTGGCGAACCCAGAACTCGACGACATGCGCAGGCGGTTTCGCCTGTGCGCGTTGCTCACGCTACCGGTCCTGTTGCTGGCGATGGGCGAGCACATTCCGGGGCTGGCGAGTTGGGTTGGCATGTTGCCACCGCGAGTCTCGACCTGGGTGCAATTCCTTTTGGCGACTCCGGTGGTCTTGTGGGGAGGAGCGCCCTTCTTCCAGCGCGGCTGGGCCTCTCTGATGAGCCGTCGGCTCAATATGTTCACCCTCATCTCTCTTGGTACCGGAGCCGCCTACCTCTACAGTCTGGTCGCCTTTGTGGCTCCCGGTCTTTTCCCCGGATCGCTCCACGGGGCGTCGGGGTCCGCGCCTCCCGTGTACTTCGAGGCTGCGGCGGTGATCACCACCCTGGTCCTGCTCGGACAGGTTCTGGAGCTCATAGCCCGTGGGCGAACGTCGAGTGCCCTGCGAGAGTTGCTCCGTTTGGCGCCACCGTTCGCGGTGAGGATGGGCGAGGGTGGCAACGAAGAGGTGCCGCTGGATCGGGTAAGGGTGGGCGACCGGTTGCGAGTCCGCCCCGGCGAAAAGGTGCCGGTGGACGGCATAGTGATCGAAGGGTCTAGTTTTGTGGATGAGTCGATGGTTACGGGCGAGCCGATGCCGGTCGAGAAGTCCGAGGGGGAGACCGTCACTGCCGGAACGATCAACGGACAGGGGGCCCTGACGATGTGCGCGGAGCGCGTGGGGAGAGAGACACTGTTGGCTCGCATCGTCGAGATGGTTGCTTCCGCGCAGCGTTCCAGAGCGCCGATTCAGCGGCTGGCGGATGTTGCCGCCGGGTACTTTGTCCCCGTCGTGATAGCCGTTTCGGTGTTGACCTTTCTCATTTGGTTTCTTGTCGGGCCACAGCCCCGACTCGCCATTGCGCTGGTTAACGCGGTCGCGGTCTTGATTATCGCCTGTCCCTGCGCTTTGGGTTTGGCGACACCGATGTCGATCATGGTGGGCACCGGGAAGGGTGCTGCGAATGGCGTGCTGGTGCGCGATGCCGAGGCTCTGGAAACGCTCGGTCGCATCGACACTCTGGCGTTGGACAAAACCGGAACCCTGACCGAGGGCAAGCCCGAGGTCCGACGCCTGCGGGCGGTGCGCGGCTTCGACCGTGCCGAGGTGTTGCGGCTTGCTGCGGCGCTCGAGAACCCTAGCGAACACCCTTTGGCCCGCGCGATCACCAGCACGGCTCGGCGTCGGGCCGTGACCATCCCTCCGGTCGAGGACTTCCAGTCTCACCCTGGGCTGGGAGTGACGGGTGTTGTGGAGGGGCGGCCGCTGGCGATAGGAAGCAGACGATTCGTCGAAGGTCTGGGCGCCGACGTGGCGCGGAGCCAGACGGCCGCAGCGTCGCTCGAGGACGAGGGTGGAACAGTGGTGCACTTGGCGCGCGAGGGTGAAGTGGTCGGCCATTTCGAGATCGGCGATCCGGTCAAGGAATCGTCCCTTGGAGCGGTGCGGCAGCTGAAACGCTGGGGTCTGGAGGTCGTCATGCTGACGGGTGACAGCCGCGCCACGGCCGAGGCGGTGGCTGCCGCGCTGGGTATCCAGAAAGTCCATGCGGAGCTGCTGCCGTCCGACAAGCTCGATGTCGTGCGAGAACTGCAGGCAGCGGGCCGCAAGGTCGCGATGGCAGGAGACGGGGTCAATGACGCACCGGCCCTTGCGAGCGCTGACGTCGGAATCGCGATGGGTACCGGAACCGACGTGGCGATCGAGAGCGCCGGCGTGACACTGGTCCGAGGTGATCTCAACGGCCTCCTGCGTGCCGTCAAACTGAGCCGGGCGACAATGAGCAACATCCGTCAGAACCTGTTCCTCGCCTTTGTGTATAACGCCGTATCGGTGCCGATCGCGGCGGGTCTTCTCTACCCGTTTTTCGGCTGGCTGCTATCGCCGATGCTCGCGAGTGCGGCGATGAGCCTGAGCTCGGTCTCGGTGATCGGAAACGCTCTGAGACTGCGTCGGCTACGGCTCTAGGGGCCCGTAACCCCTTGCCGCGCAACCCATGAGAGTTCTTCAGCAAGCCCCTACGCGGAAGCGTTCCGGTCTTTCGGGC
>JAOTZA010000045.1 GCA_029861655.1 Acidobacteriota bacterium
CGAAAGCTACGTAGCCGAGCCCGAGACCGACTACGAGGTAGAGCAAGCCGCGGCGCTGTCTGGGTTCGCCTTCGAGCCAGAGGATTGGCGCCAGGGGCAGTCTGAGAGGGAGTCGTATGACGACTCCGGAGCAGACTCCGGGGAAAGTGCCGAGGGCAAAGGTTGAGGCGAGGCGAGTTCTGGTGGGCCAGACTCCCGCCTCCAGTGGGTCGACGGCCGGTCCTCCTCGTGTCGCGAGACGAGGCTTACCTGGTCCGGCGCCTGGTCACGGTGGCGCCGGTCACCACCCGGGTGAGGGGCATCCCGGCCGAGCTGTCCCTGGACCATCGGGACGGCCTACCCAAACGCTGCGCCGCGAACTTCGATTCGCTCACCACCATCCCAAAGTCGGCGCTCGAGGGTCGAATCGCACGGCTGTCGTCCAAAAAGCGGGAGCTAGCCGATGCGGCGCTGCGCTTTGCTCTCGGCCTGGACGAGTGAGGAGCCGGGAGCCGGCCGCTTCAACCCTTGCAGGCAGTACCCCACCCACGCGGGTATGGGCTCGTTGGAATCCCTGACTTAGATTGGTGGGTGCCTTGACCCCCATCGCCCCGCCTCTGCCTGGAGGTTCGAGATGAAAGACACGAGTTTCGGTCGCATCGTCGGGGTCCTTGTTTCACCCACGAAGACGTTCCGAGCGATTGCCGAGCGCTCGACGTGGCTGGTGGCGATGTTGGTGCTCATCGGCTGCGGCGTAGTGTTCTGGTCCGCCGCGGCTCCGAAGATCGATTGGGAGGCCACGGTCACCACCAAGCTCGCGCGTGCTGGCCGCGAGGCGGAGCCCGAGAAACTCGAGGCCGTGATGCCGTTTCTGGAGGAACACGGAAACGCCCTGATGATCGGTGCGACCGTTCTGACGCCATGGATCTTCTATCCGTTGCTGGCGCTGATCTACAGGGGTCTGCTCAAGATGGCCGGGGGCGAGCTGTCGTTCCGCGCCAGCTTTGGTGTGCTCCTCCACAGCTTCATGCCGGGAGCGGTGGCGTCTTTGTTCGTTTTCCCCTTCCTCCTGGGGAGCGCCGAGAGCATCAATCTCTATGACCCGGGCTCTATGGTGTCGAATCTAAGCGCCTTCGCCACCGCAGAAACCGGCTTGGCACTCTGGACGCTTCTGAACAACATCAGTCTTTTTACGCTGTGGACGATCGCGCTTCTGGTGATCGGCTACAGCATTGCAGCCAACATCACAAAGCTTCGTGCTGCCTTCTGTGTGGTCGGCTTGTGGGCGGTCTGGGTCGCCCTCATGGTCGGTCTCGCCGCGCTCGAGTAGCTCAGATCCGCCGGCTGCTGAAGCCGGGTCGAGAGATGGGAAAATACTCGGTCCCGCAGACTTCCGATGGGTGTTGAGCCCGAACTACCTCGGCGAGATGATCGAATGGTCGGGGTACGAGTCAGTCGGCCATCGAATAGATCCGAGGGGCCGATCACCCGGAGACTCGAGTACTCGCTGGTGCGATGCGCACCGCAGCTATCTCCTCGAGATTTCGCACATACAGGACCCCGTTCGCATAGGCGGGTGTGGTGTAGCTGCCCCGGTCGAGTACCTGGTGCGATGTGAGCTCGCGGTAAGCACGAGCGTCCGGAGCCACGACGCGGAGCTTCCCGTCCATACCCCAGGTCACGATGAGATCGTCGATCAGGACCGCTTCGCCCTCGCCGGGGCCCCGCGACTGCCAGTTGAGCTCACCGGTGCCGGCGTCGAGGCACGAAAAGATGGAGCCGCGATAGCCGAAGAGCGCGTCGCCGTGCGCCAAGGGCACGGCGAAGCTGTCCTTGAATTGAGTCGAGGTCCACATTTGCTTGACCACGACGCCCTGGGTTGCCGGGTAGATCTTGAGCAGTTTGAATCCGGCTTCGGTTTCGATCAGCAGGCGATCCTCACCGACCGTCACCGGGTGCGACGAGCCTTCTCCGCCCTTGGGCTCGTAAAGAAAGCTCCATCGACTCTTCCCGCTTTCGGGATCGAGACCGTAGAGATGCGTATTCGAGGTGACGACTAGATGTTCGCTGTCGCCCACTTTCAAGAGCATCGGGCTCTGGTAGCCGGTCGCCGTATCACCGGCGCACCAGACGGTCTCGCCGTCGGCTGCGGCCAGAGCGCAGACCGTGCCATGTTTCTCGCCGCCGACCAGAATGACGACGGTTTCGCCCACGACGAGTGGCGAGGAGGACACTCCCCAGTCCGGGACGTTGGCTCCGAGCTCACGGACCAGGTTCCGTTGCCAGAGAACCTTCCCGGTCGAGGCCTGAGCTGCGATCATCTGCCCTTTGGGGCCCAGTGCGAAGACGACGTTCCCTGCCAGGGTGGGAGTGCCGGTCGGGCCATCGGCCGCACCGCCCCGGCCCTTCAGCGTTTCGGCCAGCTTTTGAGTCCAGAGTTTCCTGCCCGTTGTCGTGTCCATCGCCTCCAGGACGTCGGAGGTTCCGTCGGAATACATCGTGAAGGCTCTGCCGCCACCGACTGCCACGCCCGAGTAACCCGAGCCCAGAGGGCGCCGCCACAGGGTTGCGAACTGAACCGTCGTGGCTCCCGCGAGCTCGCCGTTCCAACTGGTGGTTCGTCCGTCTCGCGTGGGCCCGAGATAGCCGGGCCAGTCCGAGGTCTCGGCCGAGAGAAACGCGGGCGACGCGGCGAGGAGAAGCGAGAGGAGGACAAGATTCTTGGCGATCATGATCTAAGTACGCGTCCTCGAAGGCCGGGGTTTTCCGATCTGTGTTGTGAACGGGGCGGAACACAGTCCTTTAGTGCGGAAAAGATCTCGCGATATGTTCGGTGAATGTCGCGGTTCGAGTCCACCTTGGTCCTGCTTCGATTTCACCTTGCCGCCGGGGTGCGGGTCGCTCTACGCGCTACGGTGCCGGTCGCGAGTCTGGTCATCGCGCTGGTCGTTTTCACCAAGAGCGGGGTGGCGATCTTCTCGGCGCTCGGCGCTCTGTTCTTTGCACCCGGCGTTTCCCCGGTGGCGGCGATGGCCGCTACGCTGGTGTGTATGGCGTTCGCCGGTTGGTCCTCCCGTTGGGTGACCAGTGGTCTGTGGGGTTGGATCCGCCATCTGCCGGCTTCCGGCGCTTCGCATCGTCGCGCCGCGACCGCCGGCCTGGTGGTGGCGCAGACGCCGTTGTTGGTGGTCGTGCTAGCGTCCGGTCTCGCGACGATCGGGAGTCACTCCGCGACCACGTTGCCGCGCCTTATCGGCGTTTGCCTCCTCGGCTGGTCGGCGGCGCACGCTTCTCTGCGCGGTACGGCGTTGTCGGGGAGGCTGCTCGCGGTCCTCGCGGGGACTGCTGCTTTTGCGGGTTCCTGGTGGCTGCTCGGGGCGGCTTTCCTCCTGGTTGCTGCCGCGGACGCACTCGCCGGCCGAATCCATCCTCCCAGGAGCCAGATGACCGCTCTCGGGGAGCCGGCTCGGCAAGAGCTCGGCGTGGGGGAACTCTCTTTCTCTACGGCCGCCCGGGTTTGGATCACGATCTCGCTTCGCGCCTTGCGTTGGCGCCTCGTTTCGATCTGGTGGGTCGCGGCGCTCGCTCTTGTGTCGCTCCTGCTGTTCTTGAACAACGACCTGTCTCCAAGACAGGAGGCGCTGGCGGTGCGGCTGGTGGGGCTGGGTGCCCTGGTCGTGATGATGGCTTCGCTTGCGGACTCTCTGGCGCGCAAGCGCCCGGTCTGGCCGTGGAGCCGGTCTCTGCCCTGGTCGGCAAGGAGCCGAGTGGGCCTGGACGCGATGATTCTCTCGACGACGGCGATCCCGGTCCTGAGTATCGGGATGTTTCTTTTTCCGAGTACCGTCCTGCCCCTCTCGGCGACGGCTCTTTTTTTGGCCGTACGCGGCGCGGCGGCGATACGGGAGCCGTTTGGCACCTGGGGCGCCCCGTCGGCACAGCTCTTCGTCGAGGGCTTTATCGCGGCGGGGTTGGTCGCTCTGGCGCCGGCGGCAGCTCTCGGTCTTGTCGTACTGCTCCCGCTCGCTCTACGCTGGGGAGCAAGTGCCGAACGGGGGTTGAAGATCGGGCGATGGAACGAACGGGGGTCTTTGACCGCCGGCGACTCGCAATCATGGAGTGACTCGTGATTCGACTGGACGGGGTCGGCTTTTCTTATTCACCCAAGGTACGCGTTCTCGAGGACGTGACCCTCGAGCTGCCACCCGGACTGACCCTGGTGCTGGGTCCCAATGGCTGTGGCAAGAGCACGCTGGCCAAGTTGACGGCCGGCGTCGAGATGCCGTCGGAAGGGACAATCACCATTTCGGGTCACGATCTGTGGAGCGACGAAGTGGCCGCTCGTCGGGACCTGGTCTACGTGCCAGAACACCCAGATCTGACCCCCTATGCCACCGTCAACGAGATTCTCACACTGGTCAGCGGCCTGCGGTCCGCGGGGCGTGATGCGGTAGACGAAGCCATGGCCTGGGCCGGTATCGAGGGCCTCGGAAATCGCACCGTGAGGAAGCTGTCAAATGGACAGCGGCGACGCTCCGTCCTTGCCGCCGCCAGAATCGGGTCGGCCAAGTACCTGGTTCTCGACGAGCCGCTCGACGGCGTGGACCGCTCTTTTCGTGCGGAGCTGCTGGCCTGGATCGCTGGCCATCGAGCTGCCGGCGCGGTGATTCTCTTGGTTTCACATGACATCGATGCCTTTGTCGGTCTGGTCGATCGCGCAGTGAATCCGCGCGGCGGCACGTGCCATACGGTGTCGCCGTTGCCCGAGGGTGCGGCGCGGCGCGATGCCTTGGCCCGGTTGGCTCGGGGAGAGCCGGTCTAGAGGAGCCGACCGGGGTTTGCGCCGATGCGGGATTGCTGGAATAGATGGCCGGCGCCTCTTGCCGTCGAGAGTGCTAGGCTCTGTCGCACGGAATTGCATCGGCACGTCTCTGTCCGTGTGGCGCGAAGCTTCATACGATGCGGATGATGGCTGTTGATGACTCAAAAAAGGGGATCGATGATGAAAGAAGAAGCAACCTCGAACCTGTTTGCCGTCCCGGCAGTCGTGCTGACCGTCCTGGTGATGGTGGTCGCCTGTCAGGCACCGGCCCCACCGCCTCCGGATTGGAGCGCCCAGAACGGGCCGCTAATCGAAACGTATATCAGTGTCTGGAACAGCGCCAACTTTGATGAACTCGATGCCGTGATGGCGACCGGTTTTGTCCGTACCGAACCCGGTGTCTCCGGGGGTGCCAACAACCTGGACGAGATGAAAGAAATGATGGCCTCCTTCCGCTCCGCGTGGCCCGACACCCAAGTGACTCTCGACGAGGCTCACTACATGGAGAATGTTGGCGTTCTGCTGTGGACCTTCAGTGGCACCAACACCGGCGAAGGAGCAACGCCGCCGACCGGAAAGCCGGCCGAGATCTCGGGGATTAGTTTCTTCCGCTTTGCCGACGGAAAAATCACCGAGGAACACGTCCGCTACGACACGGCGTCGATGTACGGGCAGCTCGGCTTCACCTTGGTGCCGCCGGGCGCCGAGTCGGGTTGACGGGCACCATCAGGGCGGCCGACCCAATCGAGTATCATCGCTCTCTTCCAGCCCGCCCGGGCCAAAGAGGGGGTTTCGAAATTTGATCGGCGAAACCGTCGGCCACTACAACATTCTCGAAAAGATCGGATCGGGAGGGATGGGTGCGGTCTATCTGGCCGAGGACACGAACCTCGGCCGCCGCGTGGCGGTCAAGTTTCTGTCGCAGGAGATGGAGCAGGAGCCGGAGATGCTCGAGCGCTTCAAGCGGGAAGCTCGCGCCGCCTCGGCTCTCAACCATCCGGGCATCTGCACGGTTCATTCCATCGAGCAGCACGAGCACCGGCACTTCATCGTGATGGAGTTGGTCGAGGGACAGACCCTGGTGCAGTTGATCGGACGCGAGTCCTTCGAGGACACCAGATTAGTGGACCTCGCGATCCAGATCGCCGACGCCCTCGAGTCGGCGCATTCCAAAGGGATCGTGCATCGCGACCTGAAGCCGGCCAACTTCATGCTCAACTCGCGTGGCCAGGTGAAGATTCTCGACTTCGGCCTCGCCAAGCGAGTCGATTCGGCTCTTCAGCAAGGGAGTGCGGGTGCCGGGTCTTCCCCTGAACAGGAAACGGTTCTCGCGAGCGCCGATCTCACGATTGCCGGGACGGTTCTCGGAACGGTCGCCTACATGTCACCAGAACAGGCGCGCGGCAAGTTGACCGATTCGCGCACGGACATTTTCTCGTTCGGAACGGTGCTCTACCAGATGGCGACGGGTGCGGTGCCGTTTCAGGGCGACACCCAGGCTGTCGTCTTCGAAGCGATCCTGAACCGCGACCCGCCGGCACTTTGCGAGGTCAACCCCTCGCTGCCTGCGGAGCTCGGCCGGATCCTCGAGAAGGCCCTCGAAAAGGACCGCAATCTGCGCTACCAGACCGCCACCGAGCTAAAGACGGATCTCTTGCGACTCAAGCGCGATCTCGACTCGGGGCATCGCCAAGCCGCGGAGCTGGTGGACTCGCAGAGCGGCACTGCGCAGCCGGAGAAATCGATCGCCGTTCTCTACTTCGAGAATCTGAGCGGTGCGAAAGAAGACGAGTACTTCCGCGACGGCATCACGGAGGACATCATCACTGAGCTTTCCAAGATCAAAGGGCTCAACATCTTCTCCCGACCCACGGTGCTCGCCTACCGCGATAAGCAGGTCACCCCGGCGCAGATCGGCCAGCAGATCCGGGCGAGCCACGTCTTGGCCGGGAGCCTCCGCCGCGCCGGCAACCGCCTCCGCATCACGACCCAGCTTGTCGATACCCACACCGATTTCCCGCTTTGGTCGGAGCGGTATGACCGCGAGATGGAGGACGTCTTCGAGCTCCAGGACGAGATTGCGCGCAAAATCGCCGAAGCCCTGCGGATCACGCTGTCCCCGCAGGAACAGGAGGAGATCGCCGCCAAGCCGACCGACAATCTCCAGGCCTATGACCTCTATCTCCGCGGTCGCAGCTACGCTCGTCGACTCACCCGTCAAGACATGGAGTTTGCCCTCCAGATGTTCGAGAACGCGGCAACGCAAGACCCCAACTTCGCGCTTGCCTATGCGGCGATCGCCCAGGCCTCCGCCTACTACCACTGCCACTATTCCCGCGAAGACGTCTGGATCGACCGCGCCCGAGTGGCTTCCCAGAAAGCAGTGGCACTTCAACCGGAGGTCCCCGAGGTCATGGTTGCCCAGGCCTGGATTCTCTACGCCAAGGCACAGTACGAGCAGGCTATAGAGATCGTGCGCGCGGTCATCGAGCGCAAGCGCGACTGCGAGGGCGCCTACTATCTTCTACTGCGCGCCCTCTTTGCTTCTGGGGAGTTCCAAGAAGTCGCAAATCTGGCCGAGGCGGCGCTGGATGCCGCGGGAGACGACTACAACGTCTACGTCCCGATCAAGAACTCGCTTCAGGCGCTCGGCAAGGAAGAGGCTTCGAAGAACCTCCGTCAGCGAAGGGTGCAAGCCTACGAGGCTCACTTGCGAGAAGTGCCCGAGGACGCTCGAGCGCGCATCCTTCTCTCGAGCGATTATGCTGAGGAGGGTCGTGCCGAAGACGCGATGCGAGAGGCCGACCTGGCGATGCTCCTGCGACCCAACGAGGCCTCGGTTCACTACAACGCTGCCTGCACCCTGTGCTTTCTCAACAAGAAGGAGGAGGCGATGGCGGCCATGCGCAAGGCGTGGCACGCTGGCTTCAAGGACGCAGACTGGGCACGGCGTGATACCGATCTGGCGCTATTACACGGCGAGCCCGAGTTCGAAGAGCTGTATCCCGCAAAGCAAAGCGAGGGCTGAAGGCTTTCTTGGGGCCGGCAGTGTCAAGACCGCTAACGCCACCGCGCTCCGACACGTAGGCTGTGCGGCACAGTTGAATTGGAAGCGGCTCCACCCGCGCGCAAGGTGGAGCTCGGCGAATAGGGCAGGTGGCCCTAGGCGGTCAGACTCCGGCCGCGCCAGGCGAAAAGGAGGGTGCCGGCGAGTCCGCAAGCGGCGGCAGTCAGGAGATTGGCGGCCGGCGAAATCTGCCACAGAAACCCGGAGCCGAGTGCGACAACCGACACGGCGACATCGCGGGCGAGATAGTAGGCGCCGAACATCCCGGCCTTCTGTCCTTCAGGCGCCAGATCCATGATCAAGGCTTTCCGGGTCGGCTCGCCGAACTCCTTGAGACCCCGAATCACAAAAGCCACGACAAGGAGTACAAAGGAGTCCGAAAACAGCAGGACCAGCGGAAAGAGCGTAAAGAACGCGAAGGTCGTGACCACGAACGGTTTCTTGGTCGAGCGGTCGGCGAGGTACGCCACCGGGAGATAGATGAGCGCGGCGGTGACCATCTCGACCGTGGTGAGAACGCCGAACTCGACCCCACTGATACCGACGTTGTGGATGCACCAGATGACGACATAGGCATAGGGAATCTGTTCGGCAAAGCGGACCAGAATGTCCGCGACCAGGAGTACTCGGAGCGATGGACTCATGTCGCGGAGGACACGCCTGGGGTCGATCTCGGCGCTCTTGCTCCTCAGACCGATGTCGTCTTCGATCAACATCTGCTGAAAGACGATCGATAGAAGGCCGAGCGCCATGGCGAGCGCAAACGCCAGCCGGATACCCGGAATCGTGCCAAAGCGGTCGATCAGAATGCCGCCAATGATCGGGCCGAGGGCCATCGGCAGTCTCCGCATGAGGGAGTGCATCGAGACCCCCATGGTGCGGCGATCCCGGGGCAGGGCGTCGGCGACCAGGCTCATGCTGGCCGGAAGCGAGATCGCCGACCACGAGAGAAAAAACATCGACCCAACAAAGACTGCCCACCAGGTCGGAAAGATGACGACGATCGCGTAACCGAGCAGGGCGATGCCGTTGAACACGAGAAGCGCCCGCTTGGTTCCGAGCCGGTCGGCAAGATAACCCCCCGGAAAGGAGTAGAGCGCGCTCAGGAGGTTGTCCATCGCGTTGAGGACACCCGGGAGATGAATCCCCGCCCCCAGAGCCAGCAGGTAGATCGGCAGGAAACGCTCGCCCAGACGCTCACCAAGGCCGACCAGCACGACCATGACCAGCAGCGCCACCATCGAACGGCGCAGGCCCAGGGCGTCTGTGAACCTGGCTAGGCGGCTGGGGGGCGCGGGCTTCTCCATCGGCGAACCCTATTGAGTTGGGTCGATATCCGTATGTAGACGGGTTCGACCGCTACATTGTGCCCCTTCCTCGTTGTAGCGGTCGAGCCTGGCAAGCCAAAGGTGCCGAAATCTGCTGCTCTGGTGATCGCTCCCAAGGGACAGATCGTCGAGCAGCTCGCGGGCGACGCCATCGAACAGGCCAAGGGCCAGCTCACCGGTAACTCCCGGCCCGAGACGCTCGGGCGTGATCTCGTGCGGACGATTCGCGCGGCAAAAGACGATAAGAGGGTCAAGGCCCTGCTTCTGGATCTCAACAGCATGAGCGGCGCTCGGCCGGCGATGCTGCAAGATCTGAAAGCCGCAGTCGAGGACTTCAAGGAGTCCGAAAAACCCGTGATAGCGACCTCGGATTACTATCTCAAGTCGCAGTACTACCTGGCGTCGGCAGCCGACGAGATCTATCTCACCGACTTCGGTCTGGTCCTACTCGACGGCTACAGCCGCTATCGTGCCTACCACCGGGAAGGTCTCGAGCGACTCGAGATCGACAGCAATGTGGTTCGGGTGGGCGAGTTCAAGTCGGCGGTCGAGCCGTTTCTGCGCGACAGCATGTCGGATGAGGCCAAGGAGGCGAACCTCGAGTGGCTGGGGGACCTCTGGCGTTCCTATCTTACGGACGTCTCGGCCGCCCGTGGTCTGACGCCGGAGACTATGACCGAAGGCATCGCCAATCTGAACGCCCAACTGGCCGGGGCCGACGGCGATATCTCGCAACTGGCTCTCGAGAGCGGGCTGGTTGACCACGTCGGCGGGCGCGATGTACTGCGTCAGCGGATGATCGAGCTCGTCGGAGAAGACGAGGAAGAACAGAGTTTTTATCGGATCGGCCACGCTGACTACCTGGAGGTCGTGGGCGATGACGTCAAGAAGGGCAAGAGCGGGAAGGTGGCCGTGATTATCGCGAAAGGGACGATTCTCGACGGTAGTCATCCGCCCGGCACCATCGGTGGGAACTCGACTGCGGCGCTTATTCGCAAGGCGCGCAATGATGAAGACGTCAAGGCGTTGGTGCTGCGGGTCGACTCTGGTGGCGGTAGTGCATCCGCCTCTGAGCTCATTCGACAGGAGTTCGTCCTCGCTCGCGAGGCCGGCAAGAAGGTCGTTGTTTCGATGGCCGGGGTCGCCGCCTCGGGCGGCTACTGGATCTCGACGGCTTCGGACGAGATCTGGGCCAACCCCAACACGATCACCGGTTCGATCGGCATCTTTGGCATGATTCCGACCTATCAGAAACCCCTTGCCAAGTACCTGGGGACGCGAATCGACGGTGTCGGCACGACTTGGCTCGGAGGCCAGCTCCGGCAAGACCGGGCTCTGAATCCGCGGCTGAAGGAATTCGTGACCCAGTCTATCCAGAGAGGTTACAGGGACTTCGTGGCGCGCGTGTCGGAGGCCCGCGGCATGACGACCGAAGACGTCGACAAGATCGCTAGGGGACGTGTTTGGAGCGGCATAGACGCTCACGAGATCGGGTTGGTGGACAGGCTCGGTGGTCTCGAGGAGGCCATTGCTTCAGCCGCCGAACTTGCCGAGCTTGGCGAGGACTACGGCGTTCAATATGTAGAGAAGGAGCTCGACTGGAAAGATCGGATGATCGCCGACTTTCTCGCCAGCGCCGGGGATCGATTCCCCCAGGCCTTGGGCTTTGAGCAGTCGCCGGCGGAGAGACTGGGGTTGAGTGTCCTAGGAGGGGCTCTGGGTGAGACGCTGGGTGACTATGCCGACATCCTGTCCGGCTTCAACGACCCCTACGGCATGTACGCCTATTGTTTCTGTGAGGCGGAATAGGGCGGGAGGCCGCTAGGGGCCGCGTTTCTCGTTTCGCCAGGCGCCACGTTTTGGTTGTAGCGGTCGAGCTCCGTCCCGGCGCTTCAGCTCAAACGTCGCCTCTTGGTTCCGGACCGCCGACGTGCGCGGAGGCGGCACCGGAAAGACCGCTCACCGGATCATAGAGCGCCACGGTGAAGGTGTAGCGGCCCGTGGGCAGTCGGAGGCTCAGCGGTACCGAGAGCTCGGCCTCTTTGGCGGCGCCCGGAGCCCGCACCTGTCCCCGATCTTGTTTCAAGGACACCAGGGCTCCAGTGCTGTCGTGGACGGCCAGAAAGAGATCGACATCGGCGATGCGAGTGCCGTTCTCCGGCAACAGAGTCAAATTCTCTACGGGTGTCGTTGCGGTGGCGATGAAATTCACCTCAGCCCCTTCGACTTCGTGGCTGGCTACTTGGAGCGTCAGGGGCAGTGCGCCACCAGCCTTGGGGAAGTGGGCCGGCGAAGCCAGGCGCTCCACCAGGAGCGTCCTGGGATCGACATCGAAGAAGCCCGAACTGGACCGCACCTCGAGCCACGTGCGGCCGGGGACCCGGACCTTGAGATCGTGGGGCTTGCCGTCATGGTCGTGAGGCGCGGCGAAGGCCAGGGAGTAGTAGGTGCCCGTCTCGCGTGCCGCGGCCCTGACCGCCTCGTCGAGGTCGTTGAGGGCGAAGTGCTCACCTCCGGTGTGGTACGCCAGAGCCGTCGGTCCGAAGCTGGGTCCCGATGTGGGAAGGGAGTACCACGCCAGTCTCGATGCGCTGCTGCCGGCCTCGTGATTGAGGCCCCGGACATCCATGACGTAGGCCTTGAACCCGGCCGAGGTCGCCTGACGGCTCAGATCCCGCCACATTTCCAGATGCCGACTCAACTGCACTTGTGGGCGGCAGGGGAAGAGGCAGCTTCGGCGCCCGCTCAACTCGGTGGCAAAGGTGCCGCCTCTGCCCTGCTGGTAGATGACGCACGCCTTCGACCCCGGGACCGAGGCATAGGCGCGGAAGATCTCCGAGAGGTTGCGCGCCGCATAAGGGTAGGTGAGCGATTGCTCGGTGAGGACGAGCCGGGACCACTCACCATCGAGATCCGCGGTTCTCGCCACCGCTTGTGTGGGTACCTGGAACCGAGTGCCTGCCTTGTTTCTGGCCAGGATGGACTCGAGGGTCGAGACGACCTCGCGGGCGTCGTTGGTAAGTGGGAGCAGAGAGTGAGGTCTGGCGGCGAGCATCACCACCGACCACCAGATGCCGTCCTCGGATCTTTCGGCAACGAAGTCGCGAGCCGCTTTCAGCGCTCGCCTCATGTAGGGGCGCTGGATGCCGGTGTCGAAGGCCAGAACGATCGATCGGTCGAGCGCGTACGACGGCTGGGTGGCGCGGGGAGGACTTTCTTTTGGAGGCGTCAGAGACGGTGAAGTCGATAGCTCTGTCCCCGGGTCCGGTACGCCGTCGATCACCCGTATGAAGTGGCTGATTGGGCGTAGCTCACCGTCTTCCCATATTTCGAAGTCGTCGCGGGTCAGGTCGGTGACCGGCCTCCCCCAGAGGGTCGTGACCACCACGTTCAGGTCGACCAGATTGACTTCGATCTTCTCGGTAAAAGTCGTTTGGGCCTCCGTGGCCCGTGAGGCGGCGGGGCTTAGTGCCACCCCCAAAACGGATAGCAGTGCTATCAGCGGCATGGGAGCCAGACGCAGCGTTCGGCGTAGGATCATCTCGAGTTCCTTTCCCAATTTGTCCTCTCGCAGCGACGGTGTCGTCGAATTGGAGGACGTTGTGAGCAGGTCAAGTCGCCTCTCTCTCCGTTTTGGGATTAGATCGCAACACTTGTGCCAATCAGACGCTCACCCTACCCCGAGAGGTATTGAACGCCGCCGAACTCGGCTCCATCCTCAGACTGGGAGAACAGGCGAGGAGGAAGGCCTCATGGACAAAGAATCCCAACCGCCGCGGTTCTGCCCCTCCTGCCGACAGGATCTTTCGGAGCATCCCTACTATCAATTGGCCCCGTCGAGGGGTGCGAAGGTCCTGCACAAGATTGCAGCGATGCTCCTTCCCATCATGGGGATTGCCTACCTCGCCCTCCTGTTCTGGGGCAGCATGGACTTGGGGTTCGGGACCGGCGCTGGGTATTTCGCGGTAGTACTGATCGGTGGACCGAGCCTCGTTCTGTACGCGATCTCTCTTCTGTTTCCGAAGAAGCGGCTCGTGATTTGCCAGCATTGCAGCTGGAATCACGAGTATCCGCTCGGGAGCTCGGTGCGTAAGGCCGCCTGAGCCCCCAAACTTGTAGCGGTCGAGCCATCGGCGATGGTCTCGACCGTCGTGGACCGGAGGGTGTTCGGTCGACACGGAGGTCGACCGCTACAAAGAGTCACACTCGCAGGTGTTCGGTCGACACGGAGGTCGACCGCTACAAAGAGTCACACTCGCAGGTGTTCGGTCGACACGGAGGTTGACCGCTACAAAGAGTCACACTCGCAGGAGGGTGTTCGGTCGACACGGAGGTCGACCGCTACAAGGACCGTTGTGGACCGAGGGGTGTTCGGTCGACACGGAGGTCGACCGCTACAAAGACGGTCGCAGGCCAGGGTGCGATTCGAGAGAGCGGCAACACCCAGACTGGTGGGGCGGTAGGGGAAGAAATCCGGGCCTACTCGTCGTGTGCCGCCAGCGACTCGGCCGGTGACACCACGGCCGCCCAAACCAGCCCGCACAGCACCTCCACCCCGGCAAACCCGAGGATAGCGGCGCGCAGGCTCACGCCCCCGAATTCGAGCAGGAGTGCAGCGGCGAGGATGGAGAAACTGTCGGTCAAGGTCAGGAGAAGCCACTGGCTGGCGATCACGCGGCCGCGAAATCGATCTTCGGTGCGACGCTGCAAGAGGACGCTCGAGAAGACCCAGTTGACACCGCTCGGCGCGTGCGCGATCCCGATCAGGAGGGCGATCCACCACCAGCCCCAGGGAAGGGCGCCGACCAGCAGATAGACAGCGCCGCAGGCGAGGATCGAAGTGCCGATCAGGGTCGGCCAGCGGCGTTCATCGGGGAAGAAACGCCGGGCCACGATGGGACCGACACCGGTCCCGACACCACGCAGGCAATAAAGAACGCCGATGCCGAGGGCCGGCGCATCCGGGAAGAGTCGTTCCCCGAGAAGCGCGAGCATGAACACCAACCCGCCGCCACCCACCGACCAGACGGCCTTGGCAAAGGCGATTCGCGCGATCGACGGACGCTCGATCATGTGCCGCCAGCCGGCAGCGATGTCAGCGAAGGCCGCGCGAATGCTCGCCCCCGCGGAGGCTCCGGAAGGCGGTGCATCGGTGTACTGCGGGATACGGGTCTTCCAGATGAAGCCGGCCGAAATTAGGTAGGTGAAGCTGTCGAGCACAAAGACGGCGTCGGTCCCGAGGAGGTCGGTTACAAAGCCGCCCAGCGCTGCCCCAATCGCCAAGATCACTGACCAGGTAGCCGCCGACAGGGCGTTGGCGACTGCGAGTTGCTCGGGCGAGGTGATGTTTGGGATCGAGGCCACGCGGGCGGTGATGAAGACGGCGCTCAATACCACCTGCACCGAGATCAAGACGTAGAGCCATGGCAGTTCGCTCGACCGATTAATGAGCAGAAAGCCAAGAACGACCACTGAGCGGATCAGGTCGGTCGCGATCATCAGGCGACGCCGGTTGAAGCGGTCGCTCAGTAATCCGGCGAGAGGAGAGCCGACTGCGAAGGGCAACATCTTGGTGATGAAGACGGCTCCAAGTGCCAGCGGTGAGCCGGTCAACTCTTGCACGATCACGTAGAGCGCGATGGTGTTGAACCAGTCGCCAAAAAACGAGGCGACCGCGCCGCTCCACACGAGCCGGTAGTTGCGGTTGGTTCGCAGGAGAGAGACGTATTCGTTCTGCACGGCGGGGC
>JAOTZA010000046.1 GCA_029861655.1 Acidobacteriota bacterium
AGGGCCCTCCGATCTCCGGCGAGGCGCTCGTTCAAAGCACCGACGAGCTTTCTTCACGTATGCGGTGCCCGGTGTGCCAGGCACTCTCGGTGGCCGATTCGCCGTCGCTTTCGGCGATCGCCATCAAAGAAGAAGTGCGTGATCTGCTCGCCGCGGGCTACACCGAGGAGCAGGTGATCGACTACTTTGAACGAGCCTACGGAGAGTTCATCCGCCTGGCGCCCAAACCCGAGGGATTCAACCTCGTCGTGTGGCTAGCACCCGCGGCTGCTTTCCTGCTGGGTGCCGCTCTGGTGGCCATGAGGCTTCGCCGTCGCGGACAACCGCCGGCGGTCGGGAGCGCCTCGGGTGCGGAGGCGGGAGGACAGGTTGCGGGCACCACCGGAGACGAGGACTTGTCGGCCTACCTCGCCCGGGTGCGCGAAGACGTCGGGAGCCGGACGTGAGCGGGATCTGGATACCCGGGCTGGTAGTGCTGGCGGCTGGGCTGGGCAGCGGCGTCCTGGCCTTTCTCCGAGTCTCGAAGCGTGGCTCGGGGACAGCGTCCGAAAAGGACCTCGAGCTCGAGATCGCCGATCTCGAAACCCGCCGCGACGATCTCTACCGGCGACTGAGCGGAGAGACGGGCGATGTGTTGAGCGTCGCGGACCGCGAGAACCTCGAGCTTGCTGCTGCTCGCACGTTACGCGATCTGGATCTGGCGGTGAAGCGGCGGAAAGGGAAACAGGAGTCTGGCGAAAAGGGGAAGAAGGGAAAGAAGGGAAAGAAGGGAAAGAAGTCGCGACGCAAAGAAGGAGCTCCAGTGGGGCATGGTGCGACGGAGCCGGTGGGGAGCGCGGCCGTCACCGGAGCAGGGCAGGCGTCAACCTCCGGGTGGATGGGTCGGCATCCGATCCTCGCCGGTTTTGCGCTGGGCGCAGGGATGGTCTCGGTAGTCGGCCTACTTGTGTACTGGGCGGTGCGTGACGCCCAGCCCGGTCCACCGCCGCCCCCTGCGCCGCGAGGCGCCTCCGCGCCGGCTGGCTCCGCGGCGGAGCCTCATCCGGAAGCCCCCGAGACCACCCTGCCACCGGCCGCCCAGGCGGAACTCGACACCCTCAACGGTCGGATCGCAGCCGATCCTTCCGATCTTCGAGCCATCAAGGAACGGGCGCTCCTGTTGCTTCGCTTTGATCGCTTTGTCGAGGCGTTTCGTGACTCCGAAGTGATTCTCCAGGCACTCCCGGACGATATTGACGGAACCTTTATCCAGGGGGTGGTACGGCTGACGATGGGGCAGGACGACGCGGCGAGGGCGAGCCTCGAGCGGGTGCTGGAGCTTTTCCCGAACCATTTTCAGGCGCTCACCTGGCTGGGAATCCTGGACTTTCGCACCGGCGACATCGACACGGCCATTGCCACCTGGGAGCGGGGAGTCGAGGCGGCCGGTGGCAGCAGCCCCGAGATCGAGCGTCTGATCGCCGAGGCGCGCCGGGTCGCGAGCGAGCAGGACGCCGGAGCGACCTCGTCGGCCGCGATTCCACCCGCGAAAGCCCCGGCTGAGAGGGCGGCCCAGGCGGCACCACCAGATCCGCCAGCGGCGATCCCCGCGGCGCCTCTGGGAGTCGTTCCCGGCGCATACGCGATCCGCATCGGGGTCGGCGCGGGTCAGCGGGTTCCGGCTGGGGGCGTCCTCTACCTGGCGGTCCGCGACGGTGGTGGCGGGCCGCCGATCGCGGTGCGGCGAGTCGACCGACCGGTCTTCCCGCTCGACGCCGTGATCAGCCAGGACGACTCGATGATGGGGGACCCTCTCCCCGAGTCGGCCACCATCACGGCACGGCTCGATTCCGACGGCAGCGTCAGCACACGCTCACCCGCGGATCTCGAAGCGGCGGGGCTGGCGGAGCTAGGCGGCAGCGTTGAGCTGGTGCTCGAAGGCGGCTAGGACAACCAGGTCCGGTCGGGGCCGCCCCGCGACCTAGTTGCGCCTCAGCCTGCTACGCCTTCTTCCGAGTGAACACGAACCGGTCCCCAGTCGAAACCTTGGGCTGGAACTTGTAGCCTTCTTCCGCGAAGTCTTTCAATCCCTCCGGCTTGTCGACCCGCTCGGTCACCACAAAACGCGACATCATTCCGCGAGCCTTCTTGGCCAGGAATCCGATCGTCTTGGGTTGGCCGGCTCGTATCTCCTGGAAAACCGCGGTCACGACCGGCGGCTTCAACCGATCCTCCGGTACCGCCTTGATGTACTCGTTCGACGCCAGGTTCAGGATCGCGTTGGGGCGTTCCTGGTTCAAGGAATCGGCTAGCCGGTTGCCCCAGAAGGCGTAGAGGTTCTTGCCGCGATTGGTGTCGAGGCGGGTTCCCATCTCGAGCCGGTAGGGCTGGATCAGGTCGAGCGGTCGCAGGAGGCCGTAGAACCCCGAGAGGATGCGAAAGCGTCGCTGCGCCCACTGCAGATCGCGTTTGGAGAAACTGCCGGCGTCGAACCGTTTGTAGACGTCTCCCTGGAAGGCCAGGAGACACGGTTTGGAGTTCTTGGGCGTAAAGCGGAGCTTCATTCCCTGGAAGCGCTCGTGGTTCAGCTCGGCCAGGGGCTGGCTGAGTTTCATCAGCTTCTGGAGCGACTGGACGTCGAGCTTCTTACAGCGCTTCAGAAGAACTGAGATGTCCTCCGTGAACTGCGGCTGCGTCACCGTAAGTCCCTCCGGAGCGGGTGAGAAGTCCATGGTCTTGGCGGGCGAAAGTAGGGTCAGCAACGGGTTCACTCCTTCTTTAGAAGCCCGAGAGGTTAACAGAGCGGCCGCGACTTGAACCCGCGGTTGAAGCCCGGCCGGCTTGCGGCAGCCCGGTGCAACGCGCGGCAGGACACGGCGCTCGCCTCTCGAACTTGGACGAGTTCGCTCGCGCCTCGTTGTTTCGCCCGCGCGGACCGATTTCAGACTGCCTTGAGTCCCTTGTGCTCGCGGGCTCACAGCGTTCCTGCCGGCGCATTGACCGGGCTGCGCTGACCACCGGCCGGACCAAGGCTTGGTCAAGTGGGAGCCTCCGACCGTGGCGCAGTCGCAGCTCGCGATCTGAATCTGGCACGGCGGGTCGCTCGAGCGGAGACTTGGAGGCGTTGCGAGGATCCAGCGCGGTGAGCGAAGGCGAGGCGAGGATCAGCGATTCGCCGCACCGCAGCGTCGCTGTGGATACCTCTCGAGCTACCTTTTTGGTGATCACGGGCGGCAGGGGCGGCGGCCGCTCCACCGGAGCGAGGAGACGCGCGAATCGCCCGAGCCGAGTCTTCGGCGAGCCCGCTGGATCGCGTAAGCCTCGCAGCGAAGCGAGGTGACCCGCGTGCCGGATTTGGAGGGCGCCGCAGAAATCGACCGGCAGAGGTGTCGACCGCTTCAATTGAGCGAGGTGAACGGAGGCTCTAGTCCGCGGCGCGGTTGCGCCAGAGCGCCGGGTCCACGACTTCCGCCATCTTGGCGACGTCCAGGTCGGCGCCCAGAAACTCACAGATCCTCTTGGCTTGGGCTTGGGCGTTGGCGAGGACATCACGGTAGTGGAGCTCGGTCCAGTCAAAATGGGCGCCGCGTTTGAGCTGGTAGAGAGCCCGCCACAAATCCGCCTCGAAGAGCTCGGTCATCCGCTGGTCCTCGGTCTCCGAATTCTCGCCCCGCCGGTCGAGCATCTTCGCCTGGGATGCCAAGACCTCCATCATGTCGCGACGGATAAAGAGGACCTGGTAGTTGTTGTCGGGTGGCAGATTCTTGAGCAGGTGCGAGATCACCTTGATCCCCTGGCCGCGAGCCGCCTTGAGCCAGGATTTGTCCGCCATCCGCCCCAGATCCTTGACCCGTTCGTCCTCAAAGTAGCCCTTGGGATTGTCCTCGTCAGCGGTGCGCTCGCCGTCCGTGATGAGCGGCAGCCCGCCCGCAGCGAGCATTTTCATTGCCATCGAGGTCCCCGAACGGGGGAGTCCCGAGACGATCACGATGGGTGCTCCATAGCGGAGTCGGCGCCAAACGGAAGGCATGTGTTCTCTCGAAAAACCGGATAAGATTTGGATTGTTCCGAGCCGGCGAACTGCCGGCAAACCGGCTCCCCAACATCGAAGACGACTCAAAGCCAGCGACGCCTGAAACCAGAGGATATCCCACCCTGAATCGTTCTACCCCGGGCTGCCGTGGCGCTGCCCACTCTTTGCTTGTTTACCTGACGCTCGCCGCCGGCCTCGGTGTGGCGCCGGCGGTCGCATATGTAGGCCCCGGGGCGGGCTTTGCGCTGGCCTCGTCGTTTTTTGCGGTCTTTCTCACCATCGTCATCGCCTTTCTCGTGCTCTTGATCTGGCCGTTCCGCAAGCTCTACAGGCTGGTCCGGTTGGGGCGTAAACCCAAGAGCAAGATCAAGCGACTGATCGTCGTCGGTCTCGACGGCCAGGATCCGCGGCTGACCGACCGCTTTATGAAGCAGGGCCTGCTCCCCAACTTCGAAAAGCTCGCCGAGCAAGGCTGCTATCTTCCGATCCGCACAACCTACCCGGCGATCTCGCCGGTCGCATGGTCGTCTTTTTCGACCGGTACCGAGCCAGCCAAGCACAACATCTTCGACTTCCTGGCCCGCGACCCCAAGACGTATCTGCCGGTTCTCTCCTCGACCGAGATCGGCAAGGTCGAGAAGTCGCTCAAGCTCGGCAAGTACCGGATCCCGCTCCACAAACCCGAGTTGCGGCTGTTGCGCAAGTCGAAACCCTTCTGGACGATCCTGGGTGAGAAGCAAATCTGGTCGACCGTCCTGCGGGTGCCGATCACCTTTCCTCCCGATCGGTTCTACGGTGCCGAGCTCTCGGCGATGAGCGTGCCCGATCTGCTGGGCACACAAGGGACGTTTCTTCTCTTCACTACCCGGCCGTCGCACGAGAAGTTCAAAGAAGGCGGGATGCGAATCCCGCTAACGTCCGTGGACGGCAACGGCACCTACGCCGCCAGCATCGAGGGCCCCGGCAATGTGTTTGTCGACGGCGAGCCGCCGATGGAGCTACCGGTCAAAGTCGAACTCGACCGGACCGTCAAGAAGGCCCGAGTGTCGCTCAACGGGGACTCTGTGGAGCTCGAGCCGGGCAAGCTCTCAGACTGGGTACCGCTCGAGTTTCCGGCAGCGTTTGGTGTCAAGGCGCACGGTATCTGCCGGCTCATGATCACCGAGATGGGCGAGCACTTCTCGCTCTACATGACTCCGATCAGCCTGAACCCCGAAAACCCCGCGATGCCGGTGTCGCACCCCAGCTATTACGCGACCTATCTCTCAAAGCTCGTTGGGAAGTACTCAACCATGGGCCTTGCCGAGGACACTTGGGCGCTCAACGAGGACGTGGTGGACGACGGTACGTTTCTTCAGATGGCTTACGACATCGACAACGAGCGTCAGGAGATGTTCTTTGGCGCGCTCGAACGCTTGCGAGAGGGCTCGCTCGTCTGTGTCTTCGATGGCACCGACCGGATCCAGCACATGTTCTGGCGCTATTTGGAAGAGGGCCACCCGGCGGCGGAAGGCAAAGCGGATGCGCCTCACAAGGAGGCCATCGAGGAGCTCTACAAGCATAACGACCAGCTCGTCGGACGGGTTATGAAGAAGCTTCAGCCCGGCGACATGATGATGGTGCTCTCCGACCATGGTTTCACGTCGTTTCGTCGTGGCATCAACCTCAATTCGTGGCTCCACGAGAACGGCTATCTCGTCTTAAAGCAAGGCTGCGATGGCTCGAGTGAATGGCTTCGCGACGTCGACTGGTCGAAGACTCGCGCCTACGCCCTGGGTCTTACGGGTGTGTTCCTGAACATGAAGGGCCGCGAGGCGGAAGGCATCGTCGAGCCCGGGGAGGAGACCGCGGCTCTCAAGCGCGAGCTGATCGACAAGATGAGCGGTTTGAGGGATCCCGATGGGGCCAAGGTCGGCATCAACGAGCTCTTCGACACGGCCGCGCTTTACCAGGGGCCGTATCTCACCAACGCTCCGGACTTCATCGTTGGTTACAACCATGGCTATCGGATCTCATGGGACGGCGCCACCGGCGTGGTTACGGGTCCGGTGTGGGAAGACAACGTCAAGGCCTGGAGCGGCGACCACGGTGTCGATCCACGGATCGTGCCGGGGGTCTTCTTTTGCAACCACAAGCTGGACCATGAAGACCCGGCGCTCATCGATATCGCGCCGACGGTACTGCAGCTTTTCGGCCTGAAAGCGCCGGCCCATATGGACGGTCGGACTCTCTTCGACGAAGGACGGACATTCGATGGAGAAATGCGGTGACAGGCTACTCAATTGAGGTCGATCGATCCGTTGGTACGCGCTCGAGGTTTGCTGAATTGAGTAGCCTGTCACCGCATTTGCGAAACGCAACGGCGCTGCTTCTCGGCGCCCTTTGCCTGACGGTCCTGGGCTGTTCCGGCGCCGGGGGCGGCTATGAGGGGCCCCCGGTGATCGTCTTGGGGTTCGACGGCATGGATTATGGGCTCACCCAGCGGCTGATGGACGAGGGTCGGATGCCCAATTTCACGCGTCTGTCGCAGCTTGGTGGATTCGGGCCGCTTGGGACTTCGGTGCCGCCACAGAGCCCGGTGGCGTGGTCCAACTTCATCACCGGTCAGGACTCGGGCGGCCACGGCATCTTCGATTTTGTCCACCGCGAGGCGGACACTCTGGAGCCCTATTTCTCGACCAGCCGCGTCGAAGACCCCAAGATCGTGAAGATCCTCGGGTGGGAGTTTCCGATGGGTGGCGGTGGCGTCGAGCTCTTGCGCAAGGGCCAGGAGTTCTGGGAAGTTCTCGAGCAGAACGGCGTCGAGAGTCACATCTATCGTATGCCCGCCAACTACCCGCCCTCGGGAACCGCGACCCGAGAGCTCTCGGGGATGGGAACACCCGATCTTCTGGGCTCTCCCGGGACGTTTTCCTTCTACACCTCGGATCTCTTTGTCAGTGAGGGCGCAGTCGACGGGGGCTATGTCTACCCGGTCGATCTGTGGGACGACAAGATCGAAGGAGATCTCTACGCGGGACCGGGTAGCAGGGCCGAACGGTTCTCGACGGCGTTCTCGGCGTATATCGACCCGGCATCCGAATGGGTCGAGTTGGTGATCGAGGAGAACGGCGAGAAGCGTCTGCTCAAGGTGGGGGAGTGGAGCGACTGGGTGCCGATCGATTTCGAGCTCTCGGCCGTCAGCAAGATGCGCGGCATGGCTCGTTTCTTTCTCAAGAGCCTCAACCCTGAGTTCGAGCTCTATGTCACCCCGATCAATATCGATCCGATGAAGCCCGAGCAGCCGATCTCGACCCCGGGTGACTTCGCCGCCGAACTGGCTCGCGCCACCGGCCGTTTCTATACCCAGGGGATGATGGAAGACACCAAGGCGCTGACCAACGACGTCTTCTCCTACGACGAGTTTCTTGCGCAAGCCAGGCTGGCCGGAGAAGAGATTCTCGATCAGTACGAGCATGTGCTCAGTCAATTTGAGGCCGACTTTCTTTTCTACTACTTCGGCAACCTCGACCAGGTCTCGCACATGATGTTCCGGACGCTGGACCCGGACCATCCCGCCTATGATCCCGAGGTGGACGGTCCACACGCCGACGCGGTGCCGTCGATCTATGAAGATTTCGACTCGATCGTCGGCTACACGCTGGACAACATGCCTGAGGACACGCGGCTCATCGTCATGTCGGACCATGGATTCACGAGTTGGCGGCGGACCTTTCATCTCAACACGTGGCTGACGCAGAACGGTTTCATGACCCTCAAAGACAAGTCCAGGGCCAAGAGCAGTATCTACTCAAACGTAGAGTGGGCGCGTACCAAGGCCTATGCCTTTGGGCTCAACGGTCTTTACATCAATCTCGCCGGGCGCGAGGGGGAAGGCAGTGTGCGCCCCGAGGAGTTTGATGCGGTGGTCGCTGATTTGACTGAGAGCCTGCTGGCGGTGACCGACCCGGCCAGCGGTTTACCGGCGATCACCAAGGTCTACCGCGCCGACCAGACCTACCAGGACCGCGAATATCTCGACATCGGTCCCGACCTGCAGGTGGGGTATGCCAAAGGGGTACGCTCCTCGGGCAAATCGGCAATCGGCGACATCCAGACCGAATTCATCACCGATAACACGGAATACTGGAGCGGTGATCACTGCATGGACCACGAAACGGTTCCAGGGATTCTCTTGACCAACACGCAGCTTAGGCGGCCCGCCGGCGATCTCCGGGGTCTTTCGACCTCCGTGCTGGCCGAGTTCGGGATCGATATCGCCGACGCCACGGCCGCCGGGGCAGCAGGAGGATAGTCAATGTTCGGCTACGTCAAAGTGAAGCTCGAAAAGGACCTGGTCTCCAAGATCAAACGCTACTCCGATATCGCGGGTTACTCCTCGCCCGAGGAGTTCATTACCCACGCGCTCGAAAAGGAGTTGAGCAAGTTGGAGGATGCTGGGAGTGAAGAGGAGATCAAGAAACGGCTGCAGGGCCTGGGCTACATCTCATAGCAGTGCGACGATCGCACACCATCTCGGCCCGTCCTCGCCTCTCGGACCCTGCGGCGTACACGCCGTACGCCTCGGGTCCTCGTCACTGCGGGCGGACCGATCTGGCGCACGCTTGACGCACTGATTGCCGCGACCATGTTCACGACACAACGTAATAGCGTCCGCTCCCGGCGGCCCGCTCGGCTCTGAATTCACGCCCCCGTTCAGTGAACTGATGACCCTACTCAACACCATCTTGCGGTCGATTCTCGACCTCCTTCTCACACCCTTTGAGGGGTTCTCCCCCTGGGTTGGGTTGATCGTGATCTCGTTGCTCTCGGCCGTCGTGGCACTTCTTGTGTACAAGAAGGTCTCCAACCAGGACGCCATCGAGCGAGTCAAGAGCCGCATGCAGGCTTCGCTCTTCGAGATCCGTCTTTTCAACGACGATCTGCGCGCCATCCTGCGAGCTCAGGGCGCATTTCTTCTGGCGAACCTCCGCTATCTGGCGCTCAACCTGGTCCCACTGCTGTGGATGATCGTTCCCTTTCTTCTCGTCTTTGTCCATCTCGAGCCGCGCTACCGCAATCAGGGTTTTTCGCCCGACACGGCTGCTCTGCTCGAGGTCGAGGTAGCCGGGGGCGAGGGCTCTTCGACCGAACGCCCGAGCTTGGAGCTCGACTTGCCGGCAGAGATCCGTTCCGATTCCCCGGCTATCTGGCTTGCCGGCGCGCGCCGGATGGCCTGGCGCCTGGTCTCGGATGAGCCTGCAGCGCACGTGATCGGCGTCCGTTCGGGATCGGTGACCCACCCCAAGGAGATCCGGTTCAACGATCGCGCCGAGCTCTTCTCGGCCGAGCGTCCCGCCAAGGGTCTTCTGGGCCAGCTTGCTCAGCCGGCCGAAAAGCCGCTCCCTTCCGACAGCGGGCTCAGCTCGATCACCGTCAACTATCCGGAGAGATCCTGGGGCACCGTTCCCTGGACTGACATCCCCATCGCATGGTGGTTTTGGTGGCTGGTTCTGATGGTTGTGTTTGGGCTGGCGTTGCGAAGGCCGATGGGAGTGCAGATCTAGGGGCTTGATCATGCAGGACAAGAACGAAGACGGCGCGGCCAAGAGCATGGGGGTCGGTATGGCCCTCGGGATCTCGCTTGGAGTTGCGATTGGGGCCGCCTTGGGGAACGTTGGGTTGGGCATCGCCATCGGCGTGGCACTCGGCGCGGGCTTCGGAGGCGCGCTCAACGCGCGAAGAACGAGGAACGGCGACGACTGAGGCTCTCGGATCGGTTGCTTGCGCTTTGGCACGACGAATGCCCCGAGCCGGTATGTCCGGTCCGTCCCACCAACCCGCGTGTGGCGCGAAAGGTTACGGTGTTTGATGATCCGGGGCCCGCTGTGCCAGGATTGGGGCAAGGAGGCTCTTTTATGCGTAGGTTCTTGATGATGGTTTCGATCTGTGCGATCGCTCTGGTGGCGTGGACGCCGGTGAGTGCGGAGACTGTGGATGCCCAGGCGGCTTTTGACCAGCTTGCCACGCTGGTTGGCACCTGGCAGGGCACACCCGAGGGTGAGGGTGAAGAGGCCGAGGCAGAGGCCGAGGCGTCGGGGGCGGTTACCCATGAAATCGAGGTGTCGGCCAACGGAACCGTGGTCATGGAGACCATGAATCCGGGGAGCCCGCACGAGATGATCAATATGTATCACCTCGATGGTGAAGATCTGCTGCTCACGCATTATTGCGCCGGTGGCAACCAGCCCCGGATGCGTCTCAACCGTGAGGCCAGCAAGCTGGGCGATCTGGTGTTCGACTTCGACGGCGGCACCAACCTCGACCCGGAGACCGACCACTACATCGGTGGGGCGCAGATCACCCTCTCCGAGGGCCGGCTCACGAGTGCCTGGACGTCATACGGCGGTGGCGAGAAGGCCGGCGGGATGACCTTTCACTTGGCCCGAGCGGAGTAGTTCGAGCGGTATCGAACCGGCGTGCGATCTTGATCGAGGGCGGTTAGCCGACGTTCACCTCGGCGAAGTGTTCCTGGATCTCCCGCACCGTGTCTGAGCGGCCGGCGAGGGCCTCGACGCACTCGTCGTCGAGCGCCGAGCCCGCGAACCGTCGGAGAGCCGCGAACGCCTCTTCGTTGGTCCAGGGCGCCTTGTAGGGCCGGGCGCTGGTCAAGGCGTCGAAGACATCGGCAACCGCGACGATCCGCGCCTCGATCGGAATCTCGGATCCCCGTAGGCCGTGCGGGTAGCCGGAGCCGTCGGGCGCCTCGTGGTGGTGCTGCACGATGTTGAGCAGCATCTCGACGTGCTGAAAGCTGTCGAGACCGAAGTTCTCGAGCATGGAGTCCACGAGCTCGCGGCCCTTGTCCACGTGGGTGCGCATGAGCCGCACCTCGTCCTCGTCCAGCCGGCCTGGTTTGAGGAGCACCCGGTCGGCAACGCCGATCTTGCCGATGTCGTGGAGCGGCGCGAACATAAAGACGTGTTCGATGTACTCGTCGTCGAAGCCGTGGCGCTCGGCCAGTTCGATGGCGATGAGGCGCGAGAAGCGGGCCATGCGGTCGACGTGGCGCCCGGTCTCGGCGTCGCGCTGGCGGGTCATGTCACGCGCCGTCCGGATGGCTGCCAGCAGTGTACGGATCGCCGAGACTTCATTGACAATCACCAGCGAGATGAAATGCCCGAAAAGGTCGAAGTCGGGTAGGACCTTCGCAGTGAAGACACCGGCCTGGCAGGAGTCGAAGAACACGAACCCGAAGAGACGCTGCTTCATGAGGATGGGTAGGGTGTAGCTCGACTCGTAGCCCTCGGCGGCGATGAGGCGACTGTGCTCGCGCTCGTCGCCCAGGGACTCGAGGTCGTTGACCACGCGCGGGCGGCGCCGTTCGACGATCTCGAGAAGCGAGGTGCAGTCGGCGAGCTTCGCCTGGTAGTGCCTCAGAGGGTTGGCGTCCGTGCTTGAAGCGAGGAAAGTCTTGAGCAGGTCGGTCTCGGGATCATGGATGGCCACCGCGATCCGATCGACAAAGGCGTGTCTCCGCCTCAGGACCGAGTGTATGGACTCGAGCTTGTCGCGCAGAGGCGCGGCTTCGGCGAGACGTGCGAGAGAGTCTTGGTACTCGAACATTATCCCCAGAGGCAGTATGGCACGCGAGGCCGTCCTGCTCCGCGGCTACTCACGGGCGCGGGCGATCGGGTAGAGACGGTACTCCTCGTCGTAATACGGCGTCTTTTCGTAGAACCACTCGAGCCGGCGTCTCGGGCTGCCGGCGAACTCGGTGTCGCTCCGTAGCTTCTGGGCGAAGCTGGTGGCCAGTTCGGGATCCTCATTCAGTATTCGGCGGGCCATCGGCTCCATCACATAGGGCTCGAAGTACTCGGTGCGGCTGAGGACCTCGAGCAGGAATCCCCATTGGAAGAACGAATCCGGCGACTGGGGCTCGAGTAGAAGCATCGCCAAGTCACCCAGAGGCTGATTTGTCGAGACACGAAACGAGCCCGCCGACAGGCTCAGTCTGCGATCCTCGATGAGCACTTCGCCGGGCTCGACCCGTGCGTGCCCCTCGAATGGATTGCGACTGCGGAATAGGTTGTTTCCGGGCGCCAACTTGGCCTCGGGTAATCGGTACATCTCTACGGCAACGGTTCTCGCGCCCTCGAGTAATTCGACTTCGATCCCGTGGAGTTTCAGGCGGTCCGCGATCTCGCTCCAGGCCGCGGGGATGTAGTAGGCCGGAGGGCGTGTCACCTCGGCCACCGGCTCCGAAAACGAGATGACGGAGGTCTCGATCCGTTCCGGCTGACCGGTCCAGCGAACGACCTCATCGCCCGTGACCTGCGAGTCCTCGAGCTCCGAGCGGATTGCTTTGAAGCTGACCCCTTTCACCTCGCCACCCCGCTTCCACCCCAGCGAAAGCTCACGCGGTTGTGCCTGCGTGTCCTCTTCGACCGCGCGGCGTAGCGACTCGAAGCGTTCGCCAAGTGTTCGCAGCGTGCTCTCGAGAAGAACATAGGTTCCCAGAACCCGCTGCCCGTAGGGTTTTAGCGAGTGGTTTTCGACCAGCACCGTTGGGAGGTGCCGGGCGTCTCCAAAACCGTTCGAGAACCGGGGTCCGGCCGTCCAGTTCAGAAAACCTTCCGAGAGATCGCGGCCGTTGGCGGTGAGGACGAGGGGCCCGGGAATGTGACCGCTGGCCTCGAGATCCCGGGTTAGCGCCGGAGTGAGGTTGTTGTCGAGCCAGCGGGCGATCGCCGGCGACCAGGCGTGGGCTCCGTTGTAGCCGAAGGTGATGTCGTACTGATAGTCGGCACCGTCGGTGACGTGGAGATCGAGATAGAGATCCGGGCGCCACTTGTTGATCGCCCCAACGAGCGCGCGAATTTCTGGTGTGTCGAGCTTCGCGAAGTCGCGGTTCAGGTTGAGATTCCGCCGGTTGGTCCGCCAGCCCATCTCGAGAGGGCCCCGCTGGTTCATGCGGTTGTGGGCCGAGAACCGTTCATGTCCGTCGACGTTGAGGATTGGTATGAAAAGAAAGTTCGCCTTTTCCAGGAGTTCGCGCCGAGTCCCACGCACCGTCATGTCGCGCAGGAGCATGAGACCGGCGTCCTTGCCGTCGATTTCGCCGGAGTGGATTCCCGCGTGAGCCAGAAGGACCGGCTTGTCGCTGTTCCCAATCCTCTCCGGCGTCGATCCATCGAGGCTGGCGACCACCATCCACAGATCTCGCCCCTCGCCGCTCTTGCCGAGGGAGATCATCTCGAGCTCCGGCGCCTCGGCAACCAAGCGCTCGAGCCACTCGACGGTTTCATCGTAGCGTGGCGTCCGGGTCAGCGCGGTCCGTTCGCTTGGCGTCGCCCACTCGTGTTCGGGTGGAACCACCAGGGCGCGGCTCTTGCCGTTCCAGGGGACGGTCGGAGGAAGAATCGACTTTTCCGCCGGCGAAGCTGCCGGGAGCACCCTGGGTCCGACCGCTTCGGGACTCGGACGCCTCTCTTCTACCGGCTCGCCGGCTCGAGCCTCGGCGGCCGACACCACGACGTAGTTCATGTGCGGGTCCGGCCAGTCGATGACCATCCCGCGCCCGACGCCCAGGGCCACCTGCTCGCCAAAGAGATGGTCGACCAGATACATCGCCACGTCGTAGCTTCTCGCGCCACCCTGAGATGTCAGGACCTTGCCGTCGTGGACAAAGCTGACGCCCCGGCGAACGTCGAGGTCCGGGAACATCTCTTCGTAACGGTCGAGGTCTCCGGGGAACGTGGTACTGGCGACATCGTCGAGCAGCCCGGCCGCCGCCAGAACAAACGCACCGTCACAGAGTGACACGAGGTAATCCGCTTTGGATCCAACCTCGCTCACCCATTGCATCATCGTCTCGTTCTCCAGATCACGATCCATCGAATGCTCGGCGCTTGGCACGACCAGCACGTTGATTTCCGGGACATCGTCGAAACTGTAATGGGCGCCGATCTCGATTCCCTCGAAGCTCTTCACCGGTCCGCCGTCGTGAGACACGATAAGGAGCTCCATCCCGGGATCGGTATGAAACACGGTGTGATGGAAGATGTCGTACGGAGCGATCAGCTCGCTGTTGTAAACGCCGTCGACTACGAGAAAGCCGACACGCACCGAAGCCGGTTCCGCGGCCAGAACGGTAAGAGGTGAAAGAAGCGGAATCAGAAGAGCGAGAAGGCGTGTCATTCGGTGACCCTACAGCAAGGACGTCGGCATTCGGAGTCTCCTCGAGACCGACCCCCGCCCCCGCTGAGCCATAATCAACTATGCAGGCCCCACAAGCGGATCAGAAGCCGAGGCTGGACAGCGGACTGCTAGCGGGCTTGCTCGAAGAGGCCCCATCCCGGAGAGTTCTGGATCTGGGCTGTGGCGACGGCCGACACGCCCGGCTCCTGGCGGAGCAGGGGTGTCAGGTCGTGGGGATCGATGCCTCGGAGGCGGCAATTGAGCGGGCCAGGGCGCACGGCGTGCCCGAAGGTGTCGAGTTTCTTCTCGGCGAGATGGGTGCCGTCGAGGGTTTTGTACGTGGGCACTTCGGCCTCGCGATCTGTCTGGGAAACACCTTGTCCTACCTGCTCAACGCCGAGTCTCTATCGCGGATGTTGGTCGCGAGCTGGAGATTCTCCTGGACACCGCGCGCTGGCCGGATCGTGACGTCTATGCGGATCTGGGAGGTTCTCCCTTCGATCCGGAGAGATCGCTCGAGCTGCTGATCGTGGCGAAATAGATCTGGCGCTGCTGATCGCCGGTATCCTGACCCAAAGCCCGGAGAATGGTTTTGCGCTTGGGTGGATCCCGTTGATGGCCGTGTAGCGCATGGACCTCGGGCACCACGCGGTGTGGCGATTTGCAGTAGGCTCGAGTTGTATGGCGATTGAGACTCCCACCGGTCTCGGCAGTTTGGTCGAGTACCAGGACGGCTCGGTG